>CAUJKL010000340.1 GCA_963204995.1 Planctomycetota bacterium
TGGGGGGGGGTTTTTTTTTCCGCCAAAATAACATAAAAATAAAAAAACATCCCCCAAAAAACCCCCCCCCACCCCCGTTTTGCCCCTAGCCTCGACCCTTTCCAGCTTGCACGAAAGCTCCCACCCATGTTCCGCGCTACCATCACCGTTTTCGTGTTCTCGCAACTGACACTCGCTTCGCTAGCCGCGGACGAAGCCAAGTTCGATCTCGTCCTTCAAGCCGGTCGCATCATCGATGGCACGGGTGCGCCCTGGTACATCGCAGACGTCGGTATTCGAAACGGCAAGATCGCCAAGATCGGGCGCATCGCAGCTGATCAAGCCACAACGGCAATCGACGCCAGCGGTTTGATTGTCGCGCCGGGTTTTATCGACATGATGGGTCAGACCGCGACGCCGATGCTGGACGATCCGAAGACCGCCATCAATCTGCTGACGCAAGGAATCACGACCATCAACGCGGGCGAAGGAGCTTCCGCCGCCCCGCTCGGCAACGACGAAGCAGCGACTCGTGGCTGGGGTACAATGGCCGAGTATTTTCAGCTCATCGAGTTGCAAGGTTTGCCGGTGAACGTGGTCCAAACCGTCGGACACACACAAGTCCGCCGACTGGTACTGGGCGAAGTCGATCGGCGACCGAGCGATGAAGAACTGGACCGCATGCGTTCGCTCGTGCGCGAAGCGATGGAGGCGGGCGCAATCGGTGTCTCGACCGCATTGATCTATCCGCCGGCAGTCTATGCTCGAACCGAAGAGATCGCGGCGCTGGCCGAAGTCGCCGGACAGCATGGTGGACGCTACTACACACACATGCGCAACGAAGGCGACTTGCTGCTGGAAGCGATCGACGAGGCTCTCGACATCGGTCGTACGGGCAAGACACCCGTTCACATCTTCCACCTGAAGGCCGCCGGGCAGCAGAACTGGGGCAAGATGCAGCTGGCCATCGCCAAGATCAAATCGGCACGTTCGGAAGGTGAACAAGTTACCGCTGACATCTATCCATACATCAACAACGGGCTGGGCATCACGGCGTTCATTCATCCACGCCACTTCGGCGCAGGACAGGGCCAATTGATCGGGCGGCTGGATGATGCAAACTACCGCGACGAAATCCGCAAAGAGATGGAAACCACCGGCGGTTGGGAGAACTGGTATCGGCATGTCGGACATGACTGGGATCGCGTGGTGATCGGGCAAGCCGAAGATCCTCGCTACGCCGAGCTGGTCGGACAAAGTGTCGCCGCGATGGCGAAAGCTCGTGAAGAAGATCCCTGGGCGACGTTCTTCAATCTTGTCCGCACCGGAGCGTTTGCGTTGCCGCAGAGTATGACCGACGCCAACAAGATCTCGGCCATGCAACAAGACTTCGTTTCGTTTTGCACCGATGTCGGGCCAGCTGGCGGTTCGCGAATCGCGTCGCACCCGCGGGCGTTCGGGGCGTTTCCGCGTTTGCTATCGCACTACGTTCGCGATCTTGGTGCAATCTCGCTGGAGCGGGCCGTCGCACAAGCCAGTGCCGCCGCCGCGAATGATGTGTTGGCCTTCGACCGTGGTCGAATTGCCGAAGGCCTCGCCGCTGACGTGATCGTGTTTGACTACAACGCCCTGGCTGACAAAGCGACCTTCGCGAAGCCGAACGAGCTTTCCGAAGGGATGCGTCACGTGATCGTCAACGGCAAACTCGTACTGAAAGACGGCCAGCAAACCGACGAGCTACCCGGACGCGTGTTGCGAGGCCCTGGCTACCGAGCCGAAACGGCACCTCACACGGTTTCAACTGGCGAATTGGACAAGCGGTTCGATAGCTTTGACCGGATGATGCGCGAGTATATGGAGCGACATCGCGTTCCTGGAGCCGCGCTGGCGGTGACGGATCGCGGACGAATCGTGTTTGCTCGCGGCTACGGTTACAGCGACATCGCGACACGCAAGCATGTCACGGCGGACAGCCTGTTCCGTATCGCCAGTATCTCGAAGCCGATCACGGCGGTCGCGATTCTGCAATTGGTCGAACAAGGAAAGCTGAAGCTCGACGACAAAGTCTTCGCAGTGCTCGACTATGAAGCCGATATCACGGCGGCGGGCGATCGATTCGACGCCCGGCAACGCGACATCACGATCCAGCATTTGCTCGAACATCGTGGCGGTTGGGATCGCGACCTGTCGTTCGACGGGATGTTTCGTTCCGTCGAGTTCGCCGCAAAGCTTGACCTTCCGGCACCGGCCGGTCCCGAGGCCGTGATCCGCTCGATGCTCGGGCACAAGCTCGACTTCGATCCCGGTCATCGTTATGCGTATTCGAATTATGGCTACTGCCTGCTGGGTCGCGTGGTCGAGAAACTATCAGGCCAGATCTACGAACAATCTGTCCAAGAACACGTCCTCGCGCCGCTCGATATTCATGCGATGTGCATCGGCAAGACACGGCTCGACGGGCGGCAACCGGGCGAGGTTCGCTACTACTATCCCGGTCGTGGCCCTTCGGTGTTTCAAGACGATCTGGGCCAAGACGTCCCCTGGCCTTACGGCGGTTGGTATCTCGAAGGCATGGACTCGCACGGTGCCTGGCTGGCGTCGGCCACCGATCTGGCGAAATTCGCGGCAGCGTTCGACGATCCGCAGAACTGCAAGATTTTGTCGGCGGACAGCATCGCCACGATGTTCGCCCGCCCACCGGCACTCGCCGGCTATGAAGAAGACGGGACGGAGAAAGCGGTGTTCTATTCGCTGGGTTGGTTCAACCGAAAGGTCGGCGAGGGCCAGCAGAATAACTGGCACACCGGTTCTCTCTCCGGAACGGCGACGATTCTCATCCGTCGCCACGATGGTCGCAACTTCATTGCTTTGTTCAATGCCCGCAGCAGTCCCGGAGTCGCGCACTTCGGTCGCGATATCGATCCGCTGTTACATCAGGCGGCAAAAGAAGTCAGCGAGTGGCCCCAGTAATCAAGTTGTTTCCGCATCGAGAGCATCGGCGCGAAAATCGCGGACGGCGTTAATCATCGCCTGCATCGACTGATAACGATCGGCGGGCTTCTTCTCGAGTGCCTTCAAGCAGATCTCATCCAACCGCTTAGGGATCTTGCGTCCCTGTGCCACTTTGCTGGGCGGTTCCGGCGGAGCATACAAGACATTCTGAAACGTCTCGTCGATCGTGCGACCGCGAAACGGTTCTCGCAAGGCGAGGATCTCGTACAGCACGACTCCCATGCTGAAGATGTCCGTCCGCTCGTCGATGCTCTTGCTGCCGTTGACTTGTTCGGGCGACATATACAGCGGCGTCCCCGGTCGTTGGCCTGGCGATGTCAGCCGCTCCTGCAGGTTCTCGCCCGTGTCCTTGGGCGTATCTTCATCGGCCCCTTCATCGGGCAAGCCCCAGACCTTGGCGACTCCCCAGTCCATGAGCATCACCTCGCCGAACATCCCGACCATGATGTTCTCGGGCTTGATGTCGCGATGGATCACGCCATGAGCATGCGCATAGGCGAGTGCATTGGCGGCTTGTACCAGGATGCCGAGCAGCCGGTCGAGTGAAAACTCGCGAACGGCGTCGGGATCTTTTTGGGCGATCAGGCTGAGGATGCGGAACAGGTCGCGGCCCTCGATCTTCTTCATCGCGAAATAGATCGCTCCGGTGTCGTCTTTGCCCAGTTCGTACACGGGCACGGTATTCGGATGCGACATCTGAGCCGTCACGCGGGCTTCGCGGAGCAATCGCCGGCGCTCCCGCTTGTTATCCGCCGACTCGGGTGCGAGCCGCTTAATGCACACCTTTCGTCCGAGGTTGCTGTCGTAACAGGCAAACAGCTGGCCGTTGCCGCCACCCGCCATGGGGCGAAGATTTTTGTATTTGCGAAAATCGTTCGTAAACCAGCCAGGCAAATCGGCATCGGTGCCCGTCTGATGGATCATGGGGTAATCGTCTTTGGGCTGCTCCGCCATCGCGTTCTCCGACAACATCCTGGAGGGACTGAAAGTGTACGTCTCGTTATGACAGATGCCGCCGCTGAAGTAAATCAGCCGCTTGAGTTTGACGAAAAGTGAAACTGGACTAGTGGTCGAGTTCGCTGTAAACTTGGGCCATGATACATTCGATCCGCGCTATTTATGAGAACGGCGTCTTCCGACCTCTGGATGCGCTCACCTTAACCGAGCATGAGCAAGTTCGTCTGACGATCGAATCGGTTTCATCCGACGTAACGATGAATGCAGAACTCGACGGAGTCGATCCGTTGGCGGGAATTCGACAATCCACGGGAATCTCGGACCTCTCGGAACATTTCGACGACTATCGTTTTGGAAGACGACATCCGTGACGAGTGTGTTTATCGACACGTCAGGTCTAATCGCTCTGGTCAACACCGACGACCAGTGGCACAATAAGGCGGAAGCTGTGTGGGCAGAATTGACGCGAACGAACGTACGAATGTATTTGACTTCCTTGGTGCTGATCGAATTGGCAGACGGCTTATCGCGTGTCCATCACCGTAACTTAGCCGTTCAAATGGTCGACGGCTTGCAGAGTTCCCCACGCGTTGAGATTATTCACGTGGATGAACGGCTTGAATCACTCGGATGGACGATGTTTCGCGATCGGACGGACAAGAATTGGGGCATGACGGACTGTATAAGCTTCGCGCTGATGCGCGACCGAGGAATTCAGAACGCATTTACCGCCGACCACCATTTCGAACAAGCCGGTTTCACAATCCTGTTGACTTAACAAGGAAGGCCCGCCCACCATGAGCATCACGCAAGCCACGCTCGATAAACTCGCCAAGTACGATACACCAACGATCTGTAATGTCATCGAGCTGTTCGACATTCGGCCGCGCAACGTTGGCTACATGGATCATCGCGTACGATCGAACTTTCCCGAGTTCCCACCGATGGTTGGCTTTGCTTGCACGGGACAATTTCGTTCGGACGCTCCTCCGGTGGGCGGCGATGCTTATGGATCGATCCAAAAGCAGTTGGAAATGTTCGGCGATCTGTCGGGGCCAGCCGTAGTCGTGTTTCAAGATGCCGATGACCCAGCGGTGGCGGCGGTGTTTGGCGAAGTCATGTGTTCGACGTACAAGGCGTATGGCTCGGTCGGCTTGGTTACCAACGGTGGCGGGCGCGATCTCGAACAGGTGCGGGCGTTGAAATATCCGGTCTTCACGGGCTCGACGATTTGCTCGCACGGATACTGCCACATGCTGCACCTGGCGTTGCCCGTTCGCGTGGGCGGGTTGATGGTCTATCAGAACGACTTGCTGCACGGCGATGCCAACGGCGTAACGAACATTCCGCCCGAGATCGCGGGCGAGATCGCCGACATCTCGGACGAGTTCATCGCCGCCGAAGGCATCATGCTCGACTACGTCAAAGCTCCCGGCGAGAAGACCGTTGCGAAGTTCAACGAACTGCGCGAGGAATTTCAAGTCGTCGTCGGCAAATTGAAGAAGCGCGTGGCGCGGAAGTAATTGCGCGATCGTTTTGGAGTGCGGCGACTCGTCGCCGCTTTCGTATTTTCCCACCGGCGCTCCAGGTGAAAAGGCTGCGCCCAAAATGGGAAAGCGGCGACAAGTCCGCCGCACTCCATAGTTTTCGGTTAGAAGAATCCGCCGGGACTAACGCCCGCACCCGGTGCCGCTGGTTGTGCATCGACTCCCGCTTGTGGCGGCCCTCCTCCGAGGCCCTGTTTCCGAGAGCGAGCGTTGAATCGTGATGGATACCAGACACCCAGTTGTGAGAGCAACTTCTCGACTTGGCGATGGCCACTTGCATTATGTTTAGCCACGATCGACATCCCTAAACCTTGGACAAAGGTTCCGGCTTCGTCATCCCACGTACCTGGCTCGGACGCCCGCATGATCAGCTTTACGATCTCGTCCAGTCCATTGAACATTGGGTGAATCGGATACGAGCGGACGATCAATGCCGTTGGATCGACATCTTCTTTGGCGGCCACGCGCGCAGCTTCGACCTTCTTTGCCGCACGCAGTTTCGTGAGCAATTCGGCAATCTTTTCGTGATTTTCCTGCGTCTGAGACACGACGAACGTCGGAGCGCGAACCAGCGGTTCGATTGCGCCGGGACCGCCCACTTCGTCCCAACTGTCAGGATCAATCGTCGAAGTAATGGCCCGTATCAAGGAGTCGAAGTCGGCGTTCATCCCCAACCGATCGCCAGGCGATGCGGCGGTGCCCTGCACGAGATCGCGAACCGGATAGAGTCCAATGAGCAATTGCGCTTCGACGACTTCCGGTGTCGTAATGAACAAGACCTCGTCGCGAATCGTGTACGTCAGCTCCATTTCGTTCAGCATTCTGTCGAGCGCGAAACGGAGAGGTGTCTCCTTAAACTTCGCGTTAATGGGCGTCGCCGGGTCGATTCCGAAGTCCTCTAACGCTCGCGTGTCAATCACGATCGGAATGTTCATCGCTTGGCCAACGAACTCCATGGCCTGTGTCAACGCAACATCTTCGATCTCGACCGTTAACGCCCGGTCGAGCGCTGCATGGATGGACTTTTGAGCCTTCTGCCCAAGCATGAACGAAGTCTGTCGCGACACATTCGTGTCTTGTTCGTTGTCGACGATGGCTCGATAAGCCTGCAAAAGCGCCGACACTTCCTCGTGAATCTCCGCCGTCTGCGAGACGGCAAATGAGCCGTAGATTCCATTGATCACGCCCGGCCCTCCGACTTGATCCCACTCATCTGGCGCGATCACACTCATAATGGCTTGCGCCAAAGAGTCGTAATCCAGGACGGGCTCGCGAGAATTGAGGTCTTGTTCCACCAAGTCGCCGACTGGATAGACGGTCGTGACGAGTTGGGCTTCCGCGCGCTCGGGCGTCGTGATCCATAACGCGCCGAGGCGCACCATGTAGGTCAGTTCGAGATCGCGCAACATCAGGCGAAGAAACGAACGATTCGAAACACCGCGCAGCGATCGCGTGATCGGTGTCCCTGTGTCGATTCCGAAATCTTCGAGCGCTTTCACATCGAGCACGACCTCGATCCCCAACTTCTCCTGAATCGCACTGCACACTTCGTTCAAAGGTGCATCAACAAACTCCCACTCGCCCTTCGCACGCAGCGCGGCTTCGATCCGAACTTCCCATTCAACTTGTGGTAGTTCGTGAGTTGCCGGGCCTTCACCAAACGCATGCTGTGAATCGCAGGCGATGCCAGCGGTCAGACAAGCTACCAGCAGACAGACGGATCCCTGGAAACGGAAATACATGGAAGACACTCCTCGATGAACCAGGCCCCTGGTTGAGCTCTTATCTTAGTCGATCGTGGGGGCGTATTTCAAATGAAAGATTTCGGATGTAAGACGTATCATCAGCCAGCACGCGCTAGCGGCTGGTTTCTTGGCGAAGGCGTGAACCGTGAGCTTTCGCTCGACGGCTGAACCAAGTTTCATTGGCGGGCGGCAAATTGCCACGCCAGAATTCCGAGAATCTATGAACAAAAACGAGGGTCAGCCGTCTATTAATAGTTCAAGGAACGACTCGCCAAACAGGTCAGCGTATCGAGGTGGACAAAATGACAAGCAAGTCAGCCTCTCCAATAGTTTCCAACTCGCAACGAAGTAACCCCATGCGCAAATCCCCCTTAACTCGACTAAACGTGCTGGTCGCCGAAGATAGCTTGCTAAATCAGCGTTTCGCAGTGCGTTTGCTGGAGGCCGCTGGTCACGCGGTGACGCTGGCTGCCAATGGGCTCGAAGCCCTGGAAGCCTTGCGGCACAACGACTTCGATCTCGTCTTGATGGACGTCGAGATGCCCGAGATGGACGGCATCACCGCAACGCAGGCGATCCGTGCGAAGGAGAAGGCGGGTGCGCGAGTTCCCATCGTGGCTGTCACCGCGACGGGCGATCCCACAGCGTGCCTGGATGCTGGCATGGACGACTGGCTGCCGAAACCGCTCTCGCTCTCGCGGTTGAATCAAACGCTGGAGAAGGTCATCGCCAAAACCGCTGCCTGACGGACACGACGCTGCGTCGGCGTCGCCGGTGCGAAGTCCGTTGTGCATTGCTTGGAACGTTCGGTTTGAGGATAATCGTGTCAGCAGTTTTCCGTACGGAGCCTGTTGACACGACCCACACCGAGCATCTTTCCTGTTCTCGATCCTGGACCGCTGTGTTTCCTCTCGACATGGGGTCCGTCTGTGTGGTGGAGTGAATCGCCGCGAGTTGCTTCGCGTTGGTGGACTCGGTGCCTGCGGCCTGTCGTGTCCGGTTTGCTCAGCGCAGCCGCTGAACCATCGGCTGGGCTGGGCGATGGTGATCAGCAAGGGCGCGCCGATCGGCGGGATTCTGCGTTCTTGAACGCATTCCCGCCGGGAAGGTCAGCGCTGGCCAGCGAACCGAACCTGCGTAGTTCACGTCCTTTCGAACGATCGTCTTGCGGGCTATAATACGACCGCCTTAACGTAGCAGCGCAAAAAAATCGAAGGGCCCTTGATCGCCGCATCAAGAACCCTTCGTAATTGGCTGTCCGAACACAGATTCCCATGCCCGGAGACCCACAGCCGTATTCTTTCGTATCGACAGGCGCGGACCCCAACTTGAGGTGACGTCTGGATTACGATCTGCGAAACCGCTTGGCGTCTCTCAACTTGGAACCGCTCATGACCACCGCGAAGCTTGCCCTGGAAGATGGAACCGTATTCACCGGCGAGGCCTTTGGCGCGACCGGCGAAGTCGATGGCGAAGTGGTTTTCAACACTTCGATGACGGGTTACCAGGAGATTCTCACCGATCCCAGCTATCGCGGCCAAATCGTCACGATGACCTATCCCGAGATCGGGAATTACGGGATCAACGCCGAGGATGTCGAAAGCGGCAAGCCTCATCTGGCCGGCTTCATCGTCCGCGAGAATAGCCGCATCGCCAGCAATTTTCGCAGTGATGGAAAGCTGGACGAGTACCTCGCCAAGCACGGTATCGTTGGGCTCGCGGGCATCGATACCCGAGCACTCGTTCGACGCATCCGGATACACGGAGCCATGAAAGGGGTTCTTTCGACAATCGATCTGGACGATGCGAGCCTAGTGGCCAAGGCCAAAGCCAGCCCTGGTTTGGTGGGGCGCGATCTCGTTCGAGAAGTCCTGCCCGAGCAATCCAAAGTCTGGGCTGAAGGGCTGACGAAGTGGTCCAGAATCTCGGACGATATGTCGCCTGCGTCCTACAGCGAAGAGTTTCACGTCGTTGCCCTGGATTTCGGGATGAAGTGGAATATCGCCCGCCATTTGCAGGAAGCGGGTTGTCGAGTGACGATTCTCCCCGGCACTGCGAGTGCCGACGAGATTCTGGCTCAAAATCCTGACGGCGTTTTTCTGTCGAACGGGCCGGGCGACCCGGAGCCACTGGATTACGCCATCACCACGATTCGGAATCTTTTGGGTAAACGGCCTATCTTCGGTATCTGCCTCGGGCATCAGCTGTTTGCGTTGGCTTCCGGGGCCAAGACATTTAAGCTCAAGTTCGGTCACCGCGGTGCCAACCAACCGGTACTGAACATCGATTCCACGCGCGTCGAAATCACGGCTCAAAATCACGGTTTCGCCGTCGAAGAAGAGACGCTGCCTGACCACTTAGAAATCACCCATCGCAATCTGAACGACAACACGATCGCTGGCTTGCGACATCGCGAAGTGCCCGCGTTCAGCGTGCAGTACCACCCGGAAGCGTCCTCGGGGCCTCACGACAGCGAATACCTGTTTCGTCAATTCCGCGAGTTGATGACGTCTTGCCGAGTGTGAGCGAGTAGAATGGTCAGCGGGAGGTTGTGGACATGCCGTTACTCGATCATTTTCGACCACCGATTTGGAACAAAGCGTCGTGGGAAGGTTTTCACGGCATGTGGCCAGCCACGATGGTCCAGCAACTCGTGAAGATTCTTCCCGAGCAGTACACGGCCGAACCACGCGTTCATTTGGGTAATAACTACGAGGTTGATGTATGCGCGTTCGAGAGTGAGGAGTTTTCGAGAGCAAGCACCAGCGATTCCAGTAGATCCGTTGCATCGGCCATCGAGCCTTGGGCACCGCCCGAACCGACGTTGACTGTGGAAGCCGTTCCTACCGAGTTCTACGAGTACGAAGTCTTGATCTTCGACCAGGAACGTGGTCGGCACTTGGTAGCTGCCATTGAAATAGTCAGCCCGGCTAACAAAGATCGTCCAGAGACTCGCCAGGCCTTCGTCACCAAGTGCGCCGCGCTGCTACAGAAACGAGTCTGTGTTTCGATCGTCGATCTGGTGACGACTCGCAAGTTCAATCTGTACTGCGAGCTGCTGGATGTTTTCTGTCAGACAGACCCGGCCTTCGCCTCGGCACCGCCGGCGACCTACGCGGTCACGTGTCGCGGCCGGAAAGTTCGGCAACGCCCGCGATTCGAAACGTGGGCCTATCCACTCGTCGTCGGCCAGCCACTCCCCATCCTCCCAGTCTGGCTCGAAGACGACCACGCGGTTTCGCTCGATCTGGAAGCCTCCTATTTAGAAACCTGCCGGGCACTCCGCCTGCTCTGAGAACACGCACTTACGAGACCACGGCTCGCAAAGATGGCACTCGTCGACATCAATTGGAATCCGTCGCGGAAAGAACTCCGCGTGTTCTCGTTGCTGTTGATTGGTTTCGGTGCGATCGCCGCGATGATTCTCTTCCGACGGCTCGAATCCCAGACACCGGCCGTGGCGGTGTTGATTGTTACCAGTGCGATCGGGGTTATCGGGCTCGCCGCTCCGCCGCTGATTCGCCCGCTGTACGTCGTCTGGATGGCCCTCGCCTTTCCCATCGGCTGGACGGTCTCGCACCTGATGATGCTCGCCGTTTACTATCTGGTGCTAACGCCGATCGGTCTCGCCATGCGGTTGTGTGGACGCGACCCAATGCAACGGCGTTTTGATCGCGGGGCACAAACTTACTGGCTGCCACGAACGCCGCGCAAAGACCTGAAGAGCTACTTCCGGCAGTTCTAGCTCGATTCACGAGCGTTTCGGTTCGATGCGAACAAAAACAAGTCGAAAACCGTGATAGCGCAGGTTGTCCAGGACCGCCGCGACGAGAAAGGCGTGCAATAGCAGGGCCGTAAAGGCCACGGACGCGAAAGGGCTGATCGCACCGAACCCCATCAAACGCGAAACTCCAGCGGCGATGGCGATGGCGACCCCGCCGGCCGCGAGGATGCGCCTTCGTGAGCGTCGAATCGACAGGCCGATGTACAGTCCGTTGATCGTATTCGCAGCGACTCCAATCGTAGCTGGGATAACGTACTTATAGTCCTGCAGTGTGAGAGCCGGCCACGAAAAGTTACGGACGAATCCGAATAGACAAGCAGCACAAAAGGTCAACTGCATTAGTTGCCAAATGCTGAACTGCTGATTGGTCGATTTCGTTAGAAAGTCCGCGATGTGTGTTTTGTCCGTTGTGGCGACGATTCGCGACTTTCCATGCGGTATCGGTTCGACGTCCCATCGACCGAGAGTCCTCTCGTAAGCGACGGTGATTGTCTTCTGCCAGGCAAAGGAAAATCCAAACCCTCGCAGGATCGCCATGATCTCCGCGTGTTTCAACGACTCCGCGTGTTCCGCATCCAAGAACGCAAACCATTGCCTCAAATCGCGACCTGTCCCCCGTTCCATTTCCAAATCTTGAATCCCATCCGTCAGATTGATAAGGCGCAGCCCAGCGAGTCGTGCAATTGCGAGCGGAAGTGCAATCAACGTCATGGCGATGGCAACGCGAACGATCCAACTTGAGTCGAGGCTGGCCGGGTCGATTCCGTTAGGAACAGCAAGCAGCATCAAAGCACCCCAAGCCAGAGTCAGCATCTTTGCCAATGCGTGGATTCTCACGAAACTTGCAGCAACCAAGACAACACCGAAGACATAGTAAAAAAGACTCGCTGATCTCGAGGACGCGGTCCAAAGCACCGGCAGAATACCCAATGCTAGCGTGCAGAGAAGGAAGATCGGCATGCGCAACACCACAGGTGTTCTCCCAAGTGCTAACCAAACAGCAGCGAAGCTGCATGGAGCCAAGAAACTCGCAAAGGAGCTCCCCAGCACGAGTACATAGATAATCAGACCAAGCAACATCTCAATGTCACCTTCTCAGAATCCACACCGTCCATATCTTGTCGCACACCGTGAATCGCTTGTCAAACGGAAACTCACTAGGGAGAATGGCGAAGATGCAGTCGCGGGGTAACTAGAATTCTGACATCTCCGGCCGCACGTTTTATTCGCCTCGACCGCGTTAGGCTGGAGTGTCTTACGCACCTTTAGGATCGCCTGGATGTCCGAAACCAACGTCGGAGTTAGCAAGAACTCGTCGAGTAGGTCGCAAACCTCCTGGGTGAGCCGGATCGCTTTTGGCTTGCTGGGCCTATTGCTGATTGGGATCGTGCTTGCCTACACGGTGTTGTATTTCGGGA
>CAUJKL010000341.1 GCA_963204995.1 Planctomycetota bacterium
AACTCGTGCCCGCGATCATCAGCCAACATCACTGCGGACACTTGAGGATTTTCGCGAAGCAGCGCGACAAACAGCGGTTCGAGCGCGTCGACATCATCAACGTTCAATGTGCCTTGGCTGCCCATCTCTCGAAGCAACTCGACGTTATGGGTAACCGGGTCGAAAAATACTCGCAGCCGCAGATCTGCCATTCGCAATTGAAGCTGGGTCGATTGGCTACACCACCGTTCGACGAGTTCGAGTTCCCCCAGATAGATGACGCTCCAGATCGTTCCGCCCAGCAAGAGGACGGCAGCCGACAGGTACGTTATTAGCGTGCGACGAATGGGTTTTGGCTGAGGCATAAGGCTCGATAGCTGCGGAACAGGGTAATAAAAGCGGTGTTAGGAGCAAGAGTTATGCCACATTGGGCGAGCTATGAAGGTCGTAGGACGGGTCTCCGGGCCAGGCCCGTCCTGTTTAGTGGCGTAGCGAATCGTCCCGTCTGACGGGCGGGGAGACCCGTCTTAGCATCTCCCAAACAATAAGTGGGATAGGCTTCTAGCCTGTCATGACTGAATTGACAGGCTGGAAGCCTATCCCACAATAGTTTTGCGACAGTAATTGTTTGGCCGATGCTTACATCGTGTCGCCCCGCACAATCGCTACAGTCGGGCAATCGTTAGAACCGATGACATTGATACGACTCGTATTCCGCGAGTTGCCGCGTGAGATAGGCTCCTTTCCCGCAGGAGTACTACTGCGAGGTGTTATACACGAGTGGTAACTTCGAAGAAACCAGAGCATAATGTCCGCCCAGACCCAACGCGGAATGGCTTGCCTGTTCTTGCTGTCTCTTGCGCTGTTCACCGGCTGTCGAAGTGCCGAGCCTTCACAAATCGATTGCTATGTGGGTGAAGTCTACTCTCCGTTCGATGCCTCGACAGATTCGCTGGCACCATCCAACCCGTTCGAGAACGATGCGGCAAGCAGCCGGCGCGAGGCAGCGACACATCCAGTGAACTGGCAGGAGCCGCCGCCAGCCGGACACGAATCGCTGCCTTCTCAACGGCCCGAGCCGTTGCAAATGCCCAGCGAACTTCCCGGAGCCAACACGCCGCCTTTGCACTTACCGCCGCATCGGCCCGACACTCCGGACGCGCAGCGTCAGCAGGCCATTCGAAGTTTGTACTCGCCGCTGCCGACGTTGGCGCAGCCCGATCGAGTATCTCAAGATCCAACGGGGCCGTTGACGCTCGAGTCGTTGCAGATGATGGCGTTGGAAAACAACCCTAGCATTCGTCAAGCCGCTGCCAATGTCGATGCGGCTCGCGGTGCGGCGATTCAGGCGGGGACTTATCCCAATCCAAACGCTGGCTACGAAGCGGATACCGTCAGGACGGCCAACACGAATGGCTATCACGGAGCCTACTTTCAGCAAACATTCATTACCGCAGGCAAGTTGCGATTGGCTGAATCTGCGGCGACGCTGGACATCGACAGCTCGATGCTGAACTTGCGGCAAACCCGGATCGATGTCGCGTCGCAAGTTCGGTCTTTCTACTTCGCCGCCATTGTCGCTCGCGAAAAGCTGAAGCTTGCACGGGCCTTGTCGAATTTCACCGAAAAACTCTACGAAGCACAGATTGCATTGGTCGATGGCGGCGAAGCCGCGCCCTACGAACCGCTGCAATTGCGTGTCCTGGCGCTGCAAGCTCGTGCCTCGGTCGCGCAGAGCCAGCAAGAGTACCTTTCCGCCTGGCGTCAGATGGCGGCGGCGCTAGGACTGCCTGGACTTCCGTTGACAGAGTTGGCTGGCCGACCAGATGCGCCCGTGCCGCGAATCGAGTACGAACGTGCGTTGTCATTTATGCTGGCAGGACACACGCAGCTCGGTGTCGCGCAGAATAACGCAGCCCAGGCGGATGTGTTGCTCCGACTGGCGCAGGTCACGCCGGTTCCAGACCTCGATGTCAACTTCGTCGTGCAGAGAGACTACACGTTCAATCCCGGTACGATGACCTACAACCTGAACCTTGGCGGAGAAATTCCGATCCTCAACAAGAATCGCGGCAACATCGTGACGGCACAAGCCAACGTGTATGGCACCGAGCAAGCGATTACGCAAATCCGTAATGATTTGACGGGGCAGCTGGGAGAAGCCTTTGCTCGTTATGAAGCCAATCGTGTGCTGGCCGAATCGTTCCGAGCCGAGGCGTTGCGGGATCAAGTGCGGACGTATCGCGGTATCTACGAGCGTTACCGCAACGACCCGCAAGGTATTCAGTTCAACGATGTCGTCGTCGCTCAGCAAACACTCGCCTTGACCTTGAACCAATACATCGACGTGCTGGGTAATCAGTGGCAAGCAGTCGTCGACATCGCCCAACTGCTACAAGTCGATGACATGTTCGTCATGGGCGACGTGGTTCACGTGGCACCGATTCCGGAACTGGATGCGGTCAACGCGGAACAAGTACCGGTGCCTTAGACGCCGACACGCCTGCCACCAGTAAGAACGATAACGCGGGGCTACAAATCCGCGTCAATTCTCTCCGTTGATAAAAGATAGTCGTCCACGAAGGCATGCAACTTGCATATCGGGCGACAACGGCTTTCGTCCAGTTTAGGATCACGAGATACTAATT
>CAUJKL010000342.1 GCA_963204995.1 Planctomycetota bacterium
GGCCAGCCCACCCAGAGGGTATCCGGCTCCGAAATCATCACTTCCGTGTGCCGATCTAGTCCTGACCGGGAGAAGGCCACATCGGCGATTCCAATATTGGCGAGGAATCGACGGACACGGCGGAGTCTGAGAACCTGTGCAGGTGTTGACATTCCAAGCGCGAGAACCGGGAGACATCGGGTCGATCTGGAATAAGCTGGCTGGCAACTGAGATTGCGACGCGGCTTCTGAATGGGGGTATTAGCCTTTTCTCTTACAGTTGGTTCAACGAATATAAGGAGACGACGAATGGTGGAAGGGACCGCCGGGAAGCATTTATCGTCTCCCTATATTCGTTGGTTCCTTCGGCACCCCCTTAGTTCGAGTTTTGCTTTTTTTGGAGTGCGGTGACTTGTCACCGCTTTGCTCTCCAGTGCGAAGCACTTTTTCGGCATCACCGCAACTTACATTGGAGAGCGAATAATTGGCTCCAAGTCGAAAAATACCAAAGCGGCGATGAATCGTCGCACTCCAAAAAGTGCAAAACTCGAACTTAGCGGATGCTATGATTTTGCCGAGTAGAGTTCGGCATACTCGAGCACCCAAATGTCGATCAGTTCGCTGAACTTCGCAATGTCCGCCTCTTGGATCTTCTCGAAGTAAGTGCGATTAAAGACTTCCTTATTGCGGATCGTGCCTTTGCCGACTAACTCGACGACGTGATACGAGCTGATCGGGCGGATCGTCATTTCGAGTCGGCTGTAATCGTTGTTGCGTTTGCCACCCGACTCAAGCCGAATGTCGTCGCGACGACAGGCTGCGCCCCAACCACGTTCGCCGAAGATCGTTTCAAACGTGAAGCCTGGAAAGTGATGAGGCAGCTTTTGCAGGCACTGTTCGATCTGCTCCGATAGCTGCAAGCGATATTGATTGTGGACTCGCTTCAGCTCGTCGTCACTCATCGCTTGCGCGGCGGCTTTGGCTTGCTGAGCCGTACCACGTTGCTTGCCGCGTTGGATCGCTTCGTTCAATCGTTCTTCAAAACCCATGATTCACTTTACTCGTCGGGAGTCTCGCTCGGATCATTCTGCTGCTTGACTTCATAATACTGAAACAGGTCCGAGAAGGTTCGCATCGGCTCTTTCCCCTGAACCATTTGTTGCGTGATCGGCTTCGCGGGCTGCCGATTTGCCGGGACGTTTGGTCGAGCCACCTGCTTGAACTTCGGCGGGCGCGGACCACCCTTGGGAACCACGACTTTCTTGACGGTTGGCTCGCGTTGGGGTGGCGATGTCTGCGTTCTCTTCGGCGTGCGGCGATTGCTGGATCGTTTGTCGATCGGGATCGCAGTCAACACAACTCGGCGGCGCTCACGATCGACCTCTAAAACCCACACTTGCAGCACATCGCCGATGCTGACCACTTCATGGGGGTCACGAACGTAGCGATCAGCGAGACGGCTGATATGGATGAGTGACGTGTCCGAGATTCCGATATCGACAAACGCACCAAAATCCACGACGTTCAAGACGGTGCCAGTTAGTTGCATGCCGGGTTCGATGTCGTCGATCTTCATGATTCCGGATCGAAAAGTCGGCGCGGGCAAATCATCTCGCGGATCGCGTCCCGGTTTGGCAAGCGAATCCAGGATGTCGCGCAAAGACAACTCGCCAATACCTAGCTCGCGGGCCAACGCTTCCGGATTGAGTTCTAACGAACCGCCAAGCAACGTCATCCGATCGGCACTCGTCGAACTAGCGTTGCTGACGACGCAGCCAGCCAGCGCTTCGATACTGCTGCCCAGTCGCTCCAACGCTCGTTTTGCAACGTCATAGCTCTCGGGGTGAATCCAGGTGGCGTCGAAAGGGTTGTCGCCGCCGGTGATTTTTAGAAAGCCTGCCGCTTGAACAAACGTCGAGTCGCCGATGCCCGGCACTTCGCGGATCTGCTCGCGATTCCGAAAAGGTCCGTGCTCCAAGCGATATTCATACAGGCGACGCGCTGTCAATTGATTGAGGCCCGAGACGTATCTCAGCAGCGACGGGCTGGCGGTATTCAAATCGACGCCCACAAAGTTCACGCACGACTCGATTACGGCGTCGAGTGATTCTCGCAGATGTTTGGCTTTGACGTCATGCTGGTACATGCCAACGCCAATGTTGGCCGGATTAATCTTTACCAGCTCCGACAGCGGATCGAGCAGGCGACGCCCGATGGAAACAGCACTTCGAATGGTCGCGTCGCAGTCGGGCAACTCCTCGCGGCCGATCGCACTGGTAGAGTAGACGCTCGCCCCCGCTTCGTTGACGATCACATATTCGACCTGTCGATCCTGCAACTCGCCCTCGATCGCCGCCGCTGCAATCTGCTCCGCGTCGCGGCAAGCCGCACCGTTGCCAATCGCGATCACGGACAGATCGTGGGTGGTAACAAACTCGACAATCTTGGCACGTGCAGCTTCACGTTTGGCTTCATCCCCGATCAGATAGATCGTCTCGTGTCGCAATACCGCCCCGAATTCATCCAGTGCCGCCAGCTTGCAACCGCTCTTAAACCCTGGGTCGATTGCGAGCACACGTCGCCCATGCACGGGCCGTTGCAGAAAGAGCTTTCGTAGATTCCTCGCAAACACGGCAACCGCATGCGTTTCGGCAGCCTCCGACATTTCTCGACGCACATCGCGTTCAACGCTGGCGACAAGAGAGCGCATCAACGAAGTCCGCACACACTCGCGCAGGAACTCGCCGTTGGGGTGCGACTGTTCAACCAGCATCTCCATCGCGGCCGCTGTCAGGGCCTCGAGATTGCCTTCCACCCGCACTCGCAGAATCTTCGCGCGCTCTCCGCGATTGATCGCCAAGATGCGATGAGGGCGGATTTTTTCGATCGACTCGCTGTAGTCAAAGTAGTCCCGCAACGAGTTCTCTAATTTGCTCCGCTTGCGTTGTCGGACGGAAGCTTTCGGCAAGGCCGCTTTCGGCGTCTGCGCTCCCGCGTCGGCTTCAGCTTCGCCAGCCTCGACTTCCGGCGTGGCAACGCGAGCCGTCTCTGCGGACTCTACGGGTAACGGTTGAGTCTGGTCAGTCGAATCATGCTTGGTGCAAATCAGCTTTCCAGTTCTCGCGACGATCTGGCGTAGCTTTGCTCGTACGTCGGTTCGCTCGCCGAAGCTTTCAGCGACAAGATGCTTTACGCCGGCCAAGACATCCGCCGTTGTCGGCAACTCGTTTTCCGGAGACACGAACTCCGCCGCCCGCGATTCAAGATCGCAGCCGCTGGCAGATAAAACCTCCTCGGCCAGCGGTGCCAGCCCGCGTTGCCGAGCGAGCGCGGCGAGTGATTGTTTGTTGGATTTGAACGGCGAGTAGAGATCTTCCAGCCGCTTAGTCGACTTGGCCGACTCGATTCGCTTTCGCAAAGCAGCGGTCAGCTTTCCTTGAGCCTCGATCAGCTTCAACACCGACGCTTTGCGTTCCGCCAGTTGGCGCGATTGAGCTGCCTCGCGCTGCACGCTGCGAATCTGCTCTTCATCCAAACCGCCGGTCTGGTCCTTGCGATAGCGTGTAATGAATGCAACGGTATTGCCTTCATCAAGCAACGCTAGCGTGTGCGTCACGCGGTCCACCGAGACTTCCAGCCTGCTCGCGATCGGCTCCAAATCGATGCTCGGTGGTTTGGTCATAGAGGACGTGGGCAGCAACCTACCCGCTCGACGCAAAGTTCGATCTCACTTGTGGTTAACAGCTCGGCAATCTAGCGCTTCTGGGCGGCATTGTCAAGGATCAGCGGTGGTTGCACGCATGCGTCAGTCGGTCGTTGGCGACATCTTTGACACGCCACGCTTCATCACCAGAACGAGCACGAGAAAGAAATTCGACATTCTCGGAAGAATTAGTCAAACCGACACAGAAGGAACGCCGATAGTCAGGCACGAGTAGCAACGGAGCATGCATGCCGCGGATTCGCGGTAATGGAAGTCCCCCAACAACGCGTTGTGA
>CAUJKL010000343.1 GCA_963204995.1 Planctomycetota bacterium
AAGCGAGATCAATGACCGCGAACGTCCCGATGGCCCCGGCCTCACTCAGTATCCACTCAACTACGGCATCAACGTGGGAACGTGGTTTGTTTTTGACCCGACGACACGGACGGGCGGCAACGGCATCGCTCATCCAAACGGACGCATCAACTTTGCGTCGGTGACTGACGGGACAAGTAACACGCTGGCGTTCGCGGAGGTTAAGGCCTGGAATCCGTATTTGCGCGATGGTGGTAGTCCCAACGGGCTGGGAGTTGCGATTCCGGCCACTCCAGCGCAAGTGGTCGGCTTTGGCGGCAGCTTTAAGCCGGACTCCGGTCACACGGAATGGGTGGATGCTCGCGCCCAGCAATCGGGCTTCACCGGCACATTCCCGCCAAACACGAAGGTCATCTATAACAGCGGTGGTAATAACTACGACGTTGACTTTACTTCGTACCGTGAGGGCAAAACGACCAATCAATCCACTTATGCGGTCGTTACTTCACGGAGCTACCACCCGGGCGGTGCCCAAGTTGGT
The DNA here is from genome assembly GCA_963204995.1 of Planctomycetota bacterium. Classification (GTDB taxonomy): domain Bacteria; phylum Planctomycetota; class Planctomycetia; order Pirellulales; family Pirellulaceae. The sequence goes on from CAUJKL010000343.1 coordinate 521, forward strand.
CTGGTGGATGGGTCGGTTCGATTCGCCGCCGAGACCGTTGATCTCTCGGTCTGGCGTGGCTTTGCAACGCGTGATGGAGGTGAGGTGCCTGGCGACCTGTAAGGCTTGGAGCCAACTTACTCCCATGCAAAACGAACCGGCCCCAGATGGCAAGTCGGAATTGAACGCCGATCGAACGGATGCGTTGCCTCGGCAATGGACTTCGCAAGAACTACTGGAAGGACATACCGAGGCGATCATCCTTCACGCAGGAGAGATCTATCGTTTGCGATGCACTCGCAACAACAAGTTAATCCTGCACAAGTAGAATGCTATCAGACGTGGAACACGGTGCGTTGTGATTCGATGTGTTCGATCTGATAGAGCTTGCCCTTGCCGCTGCCGGGACAGACTTCACAAGTCGCGGCCCAGGCGGCGGGCGATTTGAGATTCGAGTCCCAGAACGGCCAGGTTCGGCATTGGCGCGGTCGGGCATTGTAAACGGTGCATTTGCGGTTTTCCGTATCGAAGAAAACACAGTCTCCGTTGGGAAATTCGCGGAGGCTGCGTCGAATGCCGACCTTTCGAACGTACATGTCCTCGAACGCTTCGACGTCCGATTCGCCCAGTTCGGCGGCGATGGCTTCGACCTCGGCCTGATTGACCCACACATAGCCGGGTGCCCCGGTACAACAATCACCGCACTGAGTACACTGAAACCGCAATCCATCCTTGTACCAAGGCTGCTCGGCCATTTGCGACTCTCCCTCTGGCAATGTCACATTGCGGAAGCTGCGATCTCGCCGACGGCTTGGATCGCATGATCAATTTGCTCGATGGTATTGAACGCTCCGATGCTGAACCGAACGGTGCCACCTTGCTGGTTTGTTCCCTGGCTCGCATGCATCAAAGGTGCGCAGTGAAAGCCGCTACGCACCTGGATCGAGTAGGCCGCGTCGAGCGTCGTCGCGACCTCTTGCGGATCGTAACCGTCGATCACGATGCTGACTACCCCCACCTGATGTAACGCATCGCGTGGGCCATGGATCGTGACGTTCTTCAATGATTGGAAACCGTCTAATAGCCGTGCGGTGAGTTGCTGTTCATGGCGACGGATATCATCCAGAGACCGCTCGGTCAGGTATTGGAGCGCGGCTCCCAACCCGATAATGCCTGGAACGTTGTGATTGCCGGATTCGTACTTCTCGGGAAGCGTTTCGGGTTGCAGGTCGCTTTCGCTGGTCGTCCCGGTGCCTCCCTGCCGCGTTGCACGCAGGTGCTCCTCCATGCCGGGGGCGATGTAGAGGATGCCGGTTCCCAAAGGCCCAAGCAATCCCTTGTGCCCGGGAGCTGCGATTAGATCAGCGTTCAGTTGCTTGGCCAGAACCGGGATATGGCCGATCGATTGAGCTGCGTCGACCAGAAAGCGAACGCCGTGCGATTTGGCGATCGCTCCGACTTCTTCCACGGGCTGGATCGCCCCCGTCACGTTGGAAACGTGCGTCAACACAAACAATTTGGTATTGCGAGTGATCGCTGCTGCGAAAGCCGCTGGATCGACGATCCTGTTCGACCCGCACTCGACGCGAGTCACCGCAACGCCGGCATGCCTTTCGAGTTCACGCAGAGGGCGCAACACGGAATTGTGTTCGCACACGGTTGTAACAACATGATCTCCCGCCCGGAGCAAGCCGTGGATGGCCAGGTTCAGCGAGTCGGTTCCGTTGGCGGTAAAGATGATTCGCTTGGGATCGGGCTCGCCCAGCAGGTTCGCTACTCGCTTGCGAGTGTCGGCGACCATCCGCTCGACTTCAGCCGCTTCGCCGTAGGCACCGCGACCCGCCGGAGCGCCATTCGATCGGAGGTATCGATCGACCGCCTCATAGACGATCGCTGGCTTTGGCCAGCTAGTGGCGGCGTTATCCAAATAGATGCGGTCGTTTAACGGCATGTCGTATTGCATGACGGCCTATCGCGACCGTCGATATCCATTTGCTGCAAGTGGTCGAGGGCTTCAGAAAGCCATTGGATTACTATTCGTGTTACTGGCTCAAGCTCGTTCTGCTACGCCGCCAATTAACAACCCGCAGCGTTGCGGCACCCAGCGCGGCGAAGATCACTAGGCCCGTGCGCACAACCGCCTGGTCGCTCGACACACTCGGTCCGTTGACGTAATACAAGATCGGTGCCAGGGCGAGCGACGTCCAGCAACCGAATTCCAACCACGGCAGCAATTCATCCAGCGAGAGATCTTCTTCGGCGGCTTCTGGAGGATCTGTCATGTCGTTTCCCAGTAGGTGTCTGACGCAATCTTGTCGTGGAGTCGAAGGTGATATGCCGACGCGAGGTCTTACACTCGCCATAGTGGCTTTCGCAGAACCCAGAGTTTATTCTGACGCGCCTTTTACGTCCTGTCACCCGTCGCCCAGAGAATTCTCTTGACAGGGCCATTGCTTCCCCTACCCTATGAGTAGCGTTGAATACGTCGAGGCTAGATATAATGAGACGTTCAAGTGACAGCAA
>CAUJKL010000344.1 GCA_963204995.1 Planctomycetota bacterium
GGCCGGAGCAAGCTTGCGCAGTTCCGGCCACGGCGCACAACACCTGCCGGAACTGCGCACGCTTGTTCCGGCCTACTTCCAAAGGAAATCACCCATGAACCCCCAAGACGCCATCGACCTTGGTCGCGAAGCCATCATCACTGCGTTAGTCGTTGGTTCGCCAATCCTGCTGGCAGGTGTGGTGATCGGTTTGCTGATCGGTCTGATTCAAGCGGTCACTCAAATCCAAGATCAAACACTTTCGTTCGTCCCCAAGATCATTGCGATGATCGGGGTTCTGGCAATTTGTCTACCGTGGCTGATCGAACGCATGATGGAGTACTCGCAGGATCTTATCACGAACATTCCGACCGTCGTCCTGGGCGGCTAATGGGCATCTGCATTGACTGCACTCGTCGAACTTTATCGCGACCAATTGCTCCTCTTTCTGCTGGTCCTCACTCGGATCAGCACGTTGGTCATGACGGCACCGATCTTCGGATCGCGTAACGTACCCATTCGCATTCGAGCGTTCATGGCGATCGGCTTCGCGCTGATCATCACCCCGGTTCACTTTGACCAAGCGCGCGCGATGCCGAGTGACCTCGTCAACTTGACGGTGTTGCTGGCGCGAGAAGCGGTCTTGGGGCTGGCTTTGGGATTGGCCGTGATGATTCTATTCACCGGCCTACATCTAACCGGCCAGATTATTGGCCAAATGAGTGGCATGGCCTTGGCCGATACCTACGATCCAACTTTTGATACCAGCGTGCCGGTCTTTACTCAGTTGCTCGATGCCGTCACGCTGTCGGTCTTCATCGCCATCGGCGGACATCGACAAGTCATGGCCGCCATGCTCGATACGTTTCGCTGGCGACCACCTGGCGTGCGTGACCTGCCAACGACTTTAGTCGACACGTTGACTCAAGTGACGAGCGAGAGCTTCATCGTCGGGATTCGCGCGGGAGCCCCCGTCATGGTCGCGCTGTTTATGGCCGTCTTGATTCTCGGCTTGATCAGCCGCACGCTCCCTCAGTTAAATGTGATCGCTGTTGGCTTCAGCTTGAACTCGATGGTCATGATGTTGACACTCGCGGCCTCGATGAGCGCGCTGGCCTGGGTCGTTCAAGACAACGCAGATACCGTGATCGCCGCGATTCGCGACGCAGTTATCTTCGACGAACCGCCAATTCAATAAGCCCAACCGATGCCCGATCAATTTGGCGACAAGCAGCATGAAGCCACCGAACATCGCCGCCAGCAGGCGCGCGAGCAGGGGCAGGTTGCCAGGAGCCAGGATCTTGGTTCGGCAGCGTTGCTCGTCGCAGCCGTGGGCATTCTGATGGTTTGGGGCGACGACGTGGCGGGCCTGATGGCCGGATTGATGCGCAGCCATTTGGGAGGCGACGCACAACTGCAAATGGATCGCATCTCGGTGACGACGCAGTGGTACGATATCTTGATGGCGGTCGGTGGCGTCATGGTACCCATTCTCGGCCTACTGGCACTCGTCTCGGTCGCCGTCAATGTCGGACAGGTCGGGCTCTTGTTCCTGCCCGACAAACTTGCTGCGGATATTAACCGCATCAATCCCTTGCAAGGCTTCAAACGCATCTTTTCGATTTCGAACGTCGTGCGACTCGGCTTCGGCATCTTCAAGATCATCATCGTCTCTGTGGTTGCGGCGTGGGCTATATGGGGCGAGCAAGACCACATCCTGCGTCTCGGCGAGATGGAAGTCGGACAGATCGCCGCCTACATCATTAAGATCTCGCTCAGCACTTGTTTTAAGATCGGTGTCGCATTACTGATTTTGGCGATCATCGATTATGTCTTTCAGCGTTGGAAGCAAGAGCAAGATCTCCGCATGACGACGCAAGAGGTTCGCGAGGAGATGAAGTCTCTACAAGGCGACCCACAAGTGCAAGCCCGCCGCAAAGCGGTTCAGCGGCAGCTCGTCCTCAATCGCATCGGAAGCTCAGTTCCGAAAGCGGATGTCGTCGTCACCAACCCGACTGAACTGGCGATCGCCATTCGCTACGATCACGAGACGATGGATGCTCCCGTCGTTCAGGCCAAGGGAGCGGGTGTCGTGGCACAGCGTATCCGTCGCATCGCCCTCGAAAACAACATCCCAGTCATCGAAAGAAAAGATCTAGCTCGCACCCTCTATAAACACGTCGAAATCGGCAAGCCCATTCCCTCGGGCCAGTATGCCGCTATGGCCGAGGTGCTGCGGTACGTCTATCAGCTGAAGGGTAAGAAGTTGCCCGGTGTGGCAAAAGCGGCGTGACGGCGCTTCCGAAATCTTGTTATCTTCGCTAGTCTCGGTAGTCGCGAAGCGTCGGTAGCACATGGTCCTGGGAGCTGTGTAGGCTGGGTCGCGACCCAGCCTACAACTCCGTTCCAATTGGCAACAGTTGCCGTCATTGTGGTGAATGCCGTCCTTCAACATGAGCCTGCCAACTCGGTACGACCGCAAGGCGGAGTCGCCTTCGGCGTGGTGCAACGGGCGGCGGCGTAATAGAATCAGTCGAACTTCAGACGTTTACTTCTTCGGCTCGGGCGGTGACGGTCGTGTCAACCGTTGGGCAGGCGCAGTCAGCTTGCTCGTTGTTCCCGCCGCCATGTAGTACAATTGGCAGCATGGTTAAACGCGACAAGTTCTTCGACAAGCTGCTCCGTGGGACGTCGGACGCCAATATCGCGTTCGACGATCTTTGCGGCCTATTGAAGCGCCTTGGATTTGTCGAACGCGTTCGCGGTGATCACCATATTTTCACACGGGATGCCGTCGAGGAGATTCTTAACCTTCAACCCAAGCAAGCGAAAGCCAAGCCGTATCAGGTGAAGCAGGTTCGTGCGGTTATTCACCGATACCGTCTAGCAGGAGACGATCATGACGACGAATGAGTCACGCTATGAAATCATTCTCTATTGGAGTAATGAAGACCAGGCTTTCATTGCGGAGGTTCCCGAATTACCAGGCTGCGCCGCGGATGGCGAGACGTACGAAGATGCCCTGAACAACGCGCGGACCATTATCGACCAGTGGATCGAAACGGCTCGTGATCTGGGCCGGGAAGTTCCCAAGCCAAAGGGACGTCTGATGTTTGCGTAGATCGAGTGCCGCCCAACACGGCACGGTCCCCAAGCGGCGTCACCTGCGGATGTCGCTGCCGTATTCGGGACGCTTCTCACCGAATTCCGGTGATGTGGCGATCAATCTGCATTTTTGTTCGGTTGTGTCCACCCAATGTGCCGCCGCGATGGGCTTATCTCGCGCGATGTAATCGAAAATGTCCGACAAATCTTACCGGGCGGCTGGCGCAATGGTGAGATGTGCCATTTACCCCGCAGTCTCCAACAACTTCTTCGCTCGCTCACGTAGTTCGGCGAAAACAACATCGCCATCAATTCCTTGCCCTGCATCAAGTTGGTCGATACCCTTCTGGATTTCGGCTCGTAATTGCTGGCGACTCATTAACAACCGAACACCGTCCGCGACGACTTCGTTGGCGGATTTGTACTGACCTGCTGCGACCAACCCTTCGACAAACTGAACGGCATCTGCTGGTAACTCGATGTTCATGGCTTAACTCCTACGAATACAACTAAGTCGCGCCAACAGGATTGCTGCTCGCAGTACGGGCTTCTATGCGCGAATAGACCAATTCCATTGCAGGATAGGCTGGCTGGCATTGGTAGATTCTCCGGTTGTGTTAACGTCGCGTTATCTCCCGCCGCCGCCCGTCCGCATCATATAAAGCCGTTGAACTTCGCGCATGCAGCAGCAGCCATCGGCGGCGAGCACTCGGCAGTTGGCGGCGTTCGACTTTGATTTTTCGAGCAATTCGCGAATGCGAGTTGGCTTGCCTTCGCTGACGTCGGCTTCGAGATCGTCGATCGTAAAGCCGAAGCAGGCACACAGCGGTGCATCCGCGTCCTTGGGATACACCGGCGTTCGTAACTCATCCACCACGACCCGGCTCTCGAACAAGTCGAAGTAGGCAATCTCGCATTTCGCGAAGCCGCAGTACCAGGCAGCATCGCCCAGGCGAGATCGAACCGAGTCTTGAACATGGTGGTCGAGCGTCGCCTCGCTCACAGCGACACCAAGCGAACCGCATTGCGGGCAGTACGCTTTGCCGTCGAACTCGGGCTCGCGAACGAATGCTTTGTTCATTGGTGTACATTAGCCTTTCTAGGCGGACGGTCAGGGGGAAGGTCGGGCTGGAAAGCCTGACGTACTTGGGATCCGGGAATATTGGGCCAGTTCCTGGCCGAACGCGTTGGGAGAGCGCATATTGTACAAGTCCGCTTCACACACGCGAGCTGAGATGAACGTATTTCGAGACGATCGACTGAACAGCACGCTCACAGTCAGCTGCCTGCTGCTGTTCGCTTGTTGCACCGCGTCGGCACAAGAGGCCCCCACGAACCTGGCAACTGCGGCATTGCAGCTCGAAACGGTGACCCTCAAAGATGGCACGACCTATCAAGGTCTTCTGCAATCGAAAGCCAAGGACGAGATTGAATTCGTCGAGATCTTCGTCCGACCCGGAATGCCGATGAGCGCAACGGTGCGCATTCTTGTTCCGGATCAAATCAAGCAGTATGTCTCCGTGCCGGACAACGAACGGCGAACGCTCGCCGATCACGTCCATCGGCTTCGACACCGCCTCGCAATCGAGGCAGGCAATCAACGGCGAGTGTCGCTGGTTGCCGCACCGGAGAACAGCACTCACGCTTGGGAATATCGCGGTGACTGGTTTACGCTGACCAGCACCGCCGATGAGGAGTCAACACGCCGCTGCATCGTCCGCATCGAACAGATCTATCGCGCCTTCCGGCAACTAATACCCGCGAGAGTTAACGCTCGTCGGCCGCTCCGCATCGTGTTGTACGGCTCGATCGATGAATACCACACCGCCTTGCGAACTTTGGGCATCGAGATCGAGAATCTGGCCTTCTTTGCCTCGCGCGAGCAGACGATCTTCGCAGGTGCGGAGTTGACGAGCTATTCACAACGGCTGCAAAGCATTCGGTTCGACCATCAGGAAACGCTGCGTGATCTGGACACGGAAGCGGAGCAATTCCGTACGCAGTTGAAAGCTTACAGCGAACAGCTCGCCCAGCAGGGTCTCGGTCGCGAGCAAATCAAAGAGGAGATGGCCCGCCGCAATGCCGCCTGGAATCGGGAGCGACTGCTGCTCGAACGACAGATCAGCGAAACGGACCGGCGGAACGAGGCCGCGTTTGTCGAAGTGACCGACCGCATGTTCCGACGCCTCTATCACGAAGCATTCCACGCGTACCTCGCCGATTACGTCCTCGTCGATCGATCCGTGACGATCGACCGGTGGTTGAATGAAGGGTTGGCACTGATCTTTGAAGCTGGCCTGTTGGACGGCGATACACTCCGCATCGACGCACCGAATGCGGCTTTGCTCGCGCAACTGCAACGCGATCTTGCTAGCACGAACTCACTGTCCTTGGCGGAACTCCTCGTTTCGAACGATCGGGATTTCCTCACCGCTCACGCCCGCTTCACGACCGAGCGGCATTACGCCTATGCCTGGGGGCTCGCTTATTACTTGACGATCGAAAAACAACTTATTGGCCCCGAGTCGCTAGCAACTTTCAGTGCTGCCGCTGATCAAACGAAGGTCGAGCGTCTGGAGGGCGTGGTTGGCAAACCCTTACATGCATTCGAAATCGAGTGGCGCGAAGCAATGCTTGCACTCTCGCCGCCGTAGGGTGTGTGCAATACACCTGCTCGACGCCGCTGCATTTCAT
>CAUJKL010000345.1 GCA_963204995.1 Planctomycetota bacterium
GCGTCACAGGCGACCGAAGCTGTCTTGATTGCGATCATCAAGCAGGAAGGATTCACCGCTGGCGTTGCGGCAACCGCTCAATTCGCCGAAGAGCCTGAGTTCTTTCGCGAGGCTTTGGCAAAGGCCCGTAACGAGAACAAACCGATCGTGTTGGACTTCACGGCTTCGTGGTGCGTGCCGTGCCAACGGATGCTCCGAGAGACGTTTCCTGACGACAAGGTCGCTCGGCTCTTGGAACGGTGCGTCCTAATCAAAGTCGATACCGACGAACACCCGGCCCTAGCGAACAAGTACGGCGCGGTCGGCCTGCCAGATGTGCGTTTGCTGTCGCCGGAGGGCGAAGAGTTTCGGCGGTTCCGCGACTTCCAAGGACCGGATGCATTCGCCGAGTCGCTGGACGACGTTCTCGCCGAAGTCGCCTCCAAGAAATCGGGAGATGAGTTGATCGCGTTGTCTGATGGCGAATCTAAACTCAAAGAAGTATTCAACCGAGACGTAGGTAACGTCAGACTTATACTTGTTCTGTCGCCCACGTGAGGTCCGTGCCAAAACGGTGCCCGTGTGGTGCAGCAAGAGATTCTCGAAGCAGTGACTGATGAGAGGCTGAAGGTCTACGTTGTTTGGACGCCCGTGCTTCGCGAGGACGATCGGCAGGCGGCGGTCAAAGCGATCGGCGAAGTTTCCGACGAACGTGCGAGCCACTTCTGGGACGCCGACAAGAGCCTCGGCTTCGCGCTGGGAAAGACCGTTACGCTGCCGCGCGAGCGTGAACTGGCGTGGGACGTGTATTTTGTGTTCAACGCACAGGCCGAATGGGGCGACAACCCGCCGAAGCCTGAGGACTGGATGCACCAACTTGGTACGGACAAAAGAAAGCTCGATGGCGAGAAGCTTCGCGCGTCCATCGAGAAGTTACTTCAGTCACGATAGAGCCGCACAAGCTTGTTGCCTACTTGTTAGAAGCCGGGAACCGACATGCAATCTACCCAAAACGAAATTGGAGTGCCGACCATGCGTTTGACCATTGCTATCTCCATTGGATTCGGATTGCTGGCGTTAACGGCGTGCAGCAAGACTCATCAACCAGTCGCGAACAACGCGCAATCGACAAGTGAATTACACGCCACGTCGAGCGGCCACTCGACGAATGGCGAACACAATCACGGCGAGAACGATGCGGGCCAAGGCCACGAACGGATCGGCGAGCACGGAAGCCACACCGATGCTGATATAGATCAACAAGTGAGTGGGGTTTTGCACGATGGCAAACATTCGGCTCGTGATTCCCGCCATCACGGACACGGAAGCCACAAGCATCCTGTGGAGCATCATGCCGGCCTTGAATCAACGCACATCGCCATCGGCGACAAGGTTCCTGACTTCGACTTTTCCATTGATGGCGAGAAGTTCACGCTAAGCGACCTTCAGAAGAGTACGTCGATTACCGAAGATGGCACGTTAGTTCTGACGTTTTGGTGCTCGTTCTGCCACAGTTGCCGACATGTCGAGCATGCCTTAGATGTATTGGCCAAACAGTACCAAGGGCAGGTTGGCATCATCGCTGTGGATTCCAGCGCTGGAGAAACAACCGAAGGCGTGGCCGAGTTTGCCAAGCAGCGCGAATTGACGCTGCCGATCGCCCTCGACGCAACCGGAGCGGCCGCGAACATCTTTGGCGCGCGAGTCACGACCACGACCGTAGTCATCGACAAGTCTGGAGTTTTGCGATACCGCGGACAATTCGGCGACGAAGACCATGCGTTCGCCCACGAAGCGTTGCGGGCAGTCCTGGCGGGCGAAGACGTCCCCGTTTCGGAAACGCGGCAAAAGGGCTGACCGATCGAACGCGTGTAGCCTCCGTGTGAGGCTCCTAGATCGCGACAGCCATCCGCAAGCGAGGAATTGACGGTCGTGGCTGTGACTGTCGCGGTAATGGCCAGGTAAGTCGCCGAGCACAGTTCGGGGCATCGAAATGGACGATGCCAGTGCCAAAGGCAGTCATCACCGTCGCAATGAGTTGCCCCCTTCGGCACATGAGGCGAAGGGGGCGTTATGACTAGCGGGCGCTTAGTGGTGCAGCCAGAGCGATCCAACCGGAGTGCGAATGCTAATACCATGATCGCCATAATTCCCACGCGTCTGGCCACCGTAGTATCTGGCGGACTGCCCGCCGTAATAGCCGCCCGAGTAGCCGTTGTAAACTTGCCCGTAGGTCCCGTAGTTGTGAGCCGCGCGGTGTTGGGCACGAGCATGACTCGCCTGATGATTCAGGTTGGCATGCAGAGATGCGTGCTGGTAACCCGTTTGCGGATAGTGATGAGCGTTGTGGTGGACGACGTTACGGTGCTGAGCTTGATGCGCAAGATTCGCGTGGACGTTGGCGTGCGTCCGACCACCGTACCCATAGCCGTCAGCCGCATGGACCGAACCAACCAGCGTGGCGACTAGGGCGACAGCGGAAAATGTTAATGCAAAGCGTTTCATGGCAGTTTCCTTCAAGGTAAGGGGGGAGTTGTTCTTCAGTTACTTTGCCAAGGAGACGCAGTTGTCGTGCCAAGCCTGCCACAGATGCCTCGAGCCCTATGTTTCCGAGGTGTTTAGCGATTGATTGCCATATCGAAGTGGTTTGCAGACTTTTCAACCTGTCATCACAACGACTTCACCGATAGTCACGCTGAGACGAATGAATGATCGCCGCGTTGGCGATCCTTGTCGTGCTATCACGCAATGTCCCAATTGCAAAATTGAATTGAATAGGTTGCCATTGACCTAGTCTCGACGGTTCAAGACAATCTCGCGGCTTTTGCTTTCAGGTTTTTCGCACTTATTCTTCATCCAACGACGGTCATCGACCGAAAATAAGCGACGGACGCGGGAGTATCCATTTCGACTGTCACGGAAGGACAGCGACGCCATGCTGGCAGCAGCATCCAATCCGATCATCACGCAGGCAAGTGCCTGGATCGCCGTTGTGATGCTCCTCGCGCAGTCCCTACCTGCCGCAAGCTGTGGCTGCGGTGATAGCAGTTCGACCGTTCGCCGCGAAGTCGTACAATCGTCGACCAGTTGTTGCTCGAAGACCGCGGCAGCATCCTGTTGTGCGAAGAAAACGAATTCGACTTGTTGCTCGAAAGACAAACGCTCGTCATGTTGCAGCAAAGATCGCTCGGCGAACGGGCAGACTGCGTGCTGTTGTGGCGGAACATGTAATTGTGCGGCGGCACCAGAACCAACTCAGAATCCTGCGGTGCCAGTTCCGCAGGAAGACAATCGCCAGGAACGCCAGGACGTCGTGACTTTGCTGCCGCTGGGAGTCGTCGCGACTGTTTGTTCTTGCTCTATCACACCACGCCTTGGCCACTTTCGACAGGTCGCGCCAGGCACCGCTCTCGATCGCTGTATCGAGCTGTCACGCTTTACGTGTTGACACCGCCTAAGCGGTGACTCTGCGCGCATTGGGCAACTAGGCGCATTCGTCTCCGCTTCTCTGCCATCGGTTGCGTTGATCCATTGATTCAGCGCTGAATGTTTCCCGAGTTGGCGATGCCAGATCAGTTCCATTCGTGGTGTCTGGCCTTATGAAGAGAGGGCGTGTTATGGGGTTCTGCAAGAGAAGAATCAAATGTTCTTGGCTGCATAGTTCGGTAGTTAATGTTCTAGGCCTCGTTCTGGCAGTTGTGGCGTTTCAGCCATCCGCCGATCTGTGGGCTCACGGCGCTGGCGGACATGGAGCTTCTGACAAACAAGCGAGTCCAAAACCATCTGCAGTAATGGACAAGTCACGGTCGCTGGGGCCGATCGCGAACTTTGCCGATCGCCCGATGCAACCGCGCCACGGTGGACAGATCACCGCCACGAAGCATCACTACTTTGAAGTTGTCTACACGCCGAACGAGGCACGACTCTACGTCTACAACGCATCGCAACTCGGCGTAAACGCTCGTTACATCAAGGGTGACGCGCTAATGACCGTTCGGAGCAGTGGCCAGTCAGGCCGCTTTCCGCTGGAAGTGGTTGCTCAACCAACATACACCGGTGACCTGGGTTACCTTGTGGCAAAGGTCGACGTGAGCCAGGTGCAAGACGGCGATATGGACGTTCAGTTTGAACTTCACAAGCTACCTTCGGAAGAGCCGAGCGTTAGCTTCACGCAAGCCTTCTTTCTTACGCGACCGCCCTTGCCGGTTCGTCGAGAAAGTCTGTTCGCAGCCGACCAGCAGCCTGTCATCCAGCAGAGTATCTGCCCCGTCACAGAAACGCGTTTGGGCGACCACGGCGACCCTATCAAGCTGATGGTCGGTGATCGACCCGTATATGTCTGCTGCGAAGGCTGTGTCCAGCAGGTGCAGAACGATCCCCACGGGTATGTGCAGAAGACTTCGCACATTGTCCAAGTCAATTCGACCGCTCGTCGTGCGAGTCCGCCGGCACCACAACGCCCTCAGATTACACTCGCTCAGCTTACAGCCAACGATCGGGCTCTGGTTCAGCAACAGGGAACGTGTCCCGTGATGGATGGTCCACTAGGGGGCCACGGAGATCCGGTCAAGCTAATGGTTGACGGCCGTCCTTTGTATGTCTGCTGTCAGGGCTGCGTGGGCCAAGTCGAGCAGAATCCCTACTTCTTCCTGGACAAGGCAGCAAGGAAATCTCGTGACGTAGCTACACAACCAACTGCTTACGTGGCCACCGAAATTCAACCACCTGTTCCTAATGCTTGGTTCTACGAACGACGTCCGCCAAGCAAAGCTGCAACTGGAGGTTCCTGCTGCAGCACGGGGAGTGGCGCGAGTTGTCACTGACCATCGAAGGTGTACTACAGAGTTAACCGTTTCACCACTAATCCTGAAGGAAGTGCAATGTTGAATCGACTTTACTACATCGTTGCCGAATGCGGCGTCTGCGTGGTTTTCGCCGCCGGCTGCAACAACGCCAGCCCCACTCCGGTTGCCGCTCCACCGGCTGCGACTCAAGAGGATCACTCTGGGCACGATCACGGAGATCATGCAGGTCACGACCACTCGGCCGATGATCATGGAGATCACGCCGCCAGCGGTGATTCGGACGTCGTCAAGGCTCTGGCTTCGCTGTCGGCAGAGGATCGAGCGGTTGCGGAAAAGCAAAAGACGTGTCCAGTCGGCGGTGAGCCACTCGGATCGATGGGGGCACCGGTCAAAGTAACTGTTCAAGGCCGAGACGTGTTCGTTTGTTGTGATGGTTGCACGGATGCATTAAAGGCTGATCCAGACAAGTTTTTAGCAAAACTGCCCCAAGAATAGGGAGGAGTACAGGCCGTCGAATTGTTGGAACTTGGCATTGAGCGGACTTGACGGACGATCCGTTGGGCCGAAAGATGAGTTAGACTATACTACCTGAGAACTTCGAGACTTGAGTTGAATCGCTTCGTCATGAAACCTTCCGTCACCAGAACGCTGCTTTCGCTATCGCGGATTCTCGGCGCTGGCGTAGCGCCGTTGTCCGGTTTCATGGGTTCGTGTTCGTCGCGAGTTCAAGCTGCTCAAGTTGAACAGTGCGGTGGCTGTTGTAGCACGTCGACGACGTCGTGTTGTGGCAAGACAGCCGTCGCGCGCGATTGTGCTTGTTCACGTCCCGCGCCGCCCCCGGTTGATCCCACACAACGCAGTTCCACCCAGCGAGTGGAACTGCGTTGGGTTGCGATCGGCTCGGATAATGACGCGGCGTTCGACTGCGAGCACAAGGCATCGCATCACTCAGATGTAGTCACCTCTTCTTCTTGGCCTACGACTCGTCTTCAGGCTGTTCTTTGCCGTTGGTTGACTTGAGTCGCTGATCTCGTTGTAAGCCTGCGCGCGCACTAAGCCATAGTGGTCGTGCGTCGGGTAACGAGATCAAACAGCAGGCATCTCCGCGATACATCGGTCGTCTGCGCCCATCCGTGAACTAGTTCTCTCTTGCAGTTGTTTTCAGTGCCGCCATTTATCGATGCGGTGAGGTCATTATGAGCGATTCCCTTTCAGACAAAGTCGCCAAGAACGACAGTCAACCAGCGCCGGAAACAAAGCAACCGGCCACTTCTGATAGCCCAGCGAACGCAAGTGTAAATCGCAACCAACAGCGAAAGGAAGCTCGCCGCTGGTGGATCAAGCTGTTTGTGCAACCGGCGTTGCTGTTAGGCTGCGGCGTGCTTTTGATCGTAGCGCTGGGGATCGCTCAGCGATTCGGTTTCATTTCGGCGGGTGGTGGTGGGCACAGCCAACAGGCGGCCGGAACCGCCGACACGCGATACATCTGCCCAATGATGTGTACTCCTCCGCAAGCTGAACCGGGTCGCTGTCCCGTCTGTGCGATGGAGCTTGTGCCGGCGACCGCCGGTAGCCGTAACGCGGACGCTCGCTCCGTCCACATCGATCCTGCGTCCCGCCGCATTGCGAACATTCAAACAGTCGCCGTGAAGTCGATTCCGACAACTCGTACCATTCGTGCCATTGGTGAACTCAGCTACGACGAGGGGACTTTGAAGACGATCGCCGCTTATGTAGATGGACGCCTGGAGCGGTTGTATGCCGACTATACGGGTGTCGTCGTGACGAAGGGAGACCATCTGGCGCTCGTGTATTCCCCGCGACTGTACTCCGGGCAAGTGGAGCTGCTATTGGCCAAGAAGTCTCATAACGAGAGCCTCTCGTCCACGTTCGCGCGAGTCACCCAGTCCAATCAGGACTTGTATGCCAGCGCCCGGCAGCGGTTGCTCGAACTGGGTATGACCGAGCCGCAGATTGAGCAGCTTGAGGAGGCCGGCGAGGCGAACAGCCGTATGCACTTGTGTGCCCCGATCAGCGGGACCGTGATCCAGAAGATGGCCATTGAAGGTCAGTACGTCAAAGAAGGCGACGCTATCTACCAACTTGCCGACCTCTCGACCGTCTGGTTGATGCTCCGGCTGTTTCCCGAGGATGCGACGACGATCCGCTACGGTCAGAAAGTCGAGGCGGAGGTTCAGTCGCTGCCGGGTCGAGCGTTCGCTGGCCGCGTGGCATTCATCGATCCCAACGTCGATCCGAAAACACGTACCGTTGGTGTTCGCGTGGTGATTCCGAACGACGGCGGACTGTTGCGAGTGGGTGACTACGCAAAAGCCACCATTAACGTACCGCTTACCGATGCACAACAAACAGTCGTTTTCGACGCGGAACTGGCCAATAAATGGATCAGTCCACGGCACCCGCATGTGATCGCCGAGTCGGCTGGCGATTGCCCGATCTGCGGTATCGAA
>CAUJKL010000346.1 GCA_963204995.1 Planctomycetota bacterium
GCCTGTCAGAAATACGGGGAAAATGACAGGCTGGAAGCCTATCCCACGATTTTTTCACAAACTCTCCGACGGAAGCAACCCTCGCCGCTGACGCTCTACGCGAGAAAACCGAGAGCGCCGCCCCAATGCCACGGTCATCGCAAAGTCTTTCGGACATTGCAGATAAGCGACGGCTTCCACAACGCCGCAAAAACGGCCAGAGAGTTAACTGGCGGGCCGCGGTGATTCCGCAGAAGTAAGAAAGTATCCCCGAGTGGATTCGAACCACTAACCTTCGGCTTCGGAGGCCGACGCTCTATCCAGTTGAGCTACGGGGACAAACGGGCGACAAGACACGACAGATTATGACAGGACGCGACGCGAAGCGTCAAGAAGCCGTCCACGACGGGATTTACAGCAACTTGGCTTTCGTGCTCGTCGCGACATCGAGCGACACACGACGACACTTGGCGACGGTTCGCGACGGCCTCTTGCAGTCCACTTTGCAGTCCAGGTGCGGCGGCGGAACCCGCCAGCCGCTGCCCGGTGGAACGCCTGCAGCCCGGCGACCGCACCGAGCAGATTGCCGACTCTTCGCGAACGCCGCGTGTCCCGGTGTCCAAGTGCCGACCCACCTCTTCTGACTTTTGTTCGCGACACCTGCCCGTGCGGTGTCGGGTTGACTGCCGGTGTAGCCGTACGTCAAAGCAGCGTCTAGAGGCAAACCTACCGTAGAGCAGTCACGGTCACATTGGCAATGGAGAACCTGCTGCTCGGACGGGCGAAGATGTATCATCGAGAAGCCAATGTGGCCCCAGTCGGCGTAGCTTCGTCCACGCTGGCTGGGCTTCTCTATTGGTGGACGAAGATCATGTCAAAAGATAACGCCGCTCGCCGCAACCGGGCACTTCGCAAGATTCGCAAGGCCGAACATATCGACCCCGAAATCAAAATCGCCGTGGAGGTCGTCTTGGACTTGCTCAGTCCACAATCGGGTTACAACGTCGCGCGGCCGTCTGCCGCGACGATTGCAAAGCGACTACGCCGAAGCCGACGTAGTGGTCAGTGGTACGTCAAGATAATCAAGCAGCTAGGGATATTTCGGTGCATTCAACTTTCGCCGGAACAGGCACGGGCTTTTTGCGAACAGCATTTCGGGTTCCGACCGAAGCTGGATAAGTGCGTCACGTTCGCTCCGAACCTCTTCATCGTCGATCCTCAACATCCGCTGTGGGACAAGGCAACGTCGTTGCCCAAGGCGGTGGATCACGAAATGGGCGAGATTGTCCAGCAAGTGAAAGCCGAACGCAACTCGAAGACAACGAGTCGCCTTGCCTCCAACGCCGCCAAGCATCCGAAACATGTGCGGCAGTAAACAAGGAAGTCTAATTACTGTCTCTATACGACGCGGCTGCGGCTCCGTAAGACTTGCGAAGCATTACGCGACGACGACGCGAACGACGATATCTTGCGGCAAGAGGAAACGGAAAGGTGGTATCGTGAGGCGTTGCTCGATGATGTCGCGAATGTCGCCACTGTTGATGTCGCGAGTGACGCCCAAGTTCTTTAACCTTTGTCTGATGCAGCGTCCGCTTGTCAGGCAAGGGTCTTCAGAAGCCGGAGTCAGCCCGGTCGGTTATTCCATCACCAATAGGGCTGCCGTCAGGCAACCCTGCTCGCACTTGTGCGAGCCGACGCCCTACCCGCCCGCCAGTTTGTAACGCCGTCAGAGTCATCTTGATATCCACGTATGCACACTGCGTGTGCAGGATCGCTACTGCTGAATCTGTCGGGAGCGGCTTCGCCGTTCTCGCCAGCTTTACAGACGCCGATCCTTGTAGACATGAAATATCTGGGCAAGGAGTGAGGCTCTTGGAATCAAGGGGCGAGCAACTCAGAGGAGGTCTCAAACGCGGAGAGAGAGTTGAAAGGTATGACGGTCGGCCACCCGACCCGCTGAGAAGCCTTCCGATGCGTTGTCGCTAGATTCGCTTTAAGAGTTCGACTTTCTTGTGTTCGAATTCTTCTTTAGAAAGAATCCCGCAACTGTGAAGGTCGGCCAACTTCTTGAGCAATTCGATATTGTCCGGCATTGTGCGCTCGCTCTCGTTGACGTCGGGCGACGGACTCTTTGGTTGGGCTGGCTGGTTGTCTTGAGTTCGCTTCGCTGCGTCAATTCTCCCTTTTAGCTCTGCGATCTCTTTTTGCGTGCTTTCGCGTTTGGACCGGATACCGACGAGCGCTGAGCTAATCTCCGTTTGTCTTCGTTCGACAGCCGCCTTTAGTTCGTGGCCGTCTTTCAGGAGTTGTTGGTTTGCGGCAGCCGCCTCTTTCATCGACGCCTGCTGCCTTTTCGAAATCAGAGCTTGCAGCAGCAAGTAGCAATCGGAGAATGAGCCCGCACTTGTACGGTTGGATTCCACAAGACCGTAACCGTGTCCACCCATTTCATCATCAGGCAATCGAAATGTAATCAACAACCCATCAACCGCTGACGGGAACTCGCCAAAAAGTCCCTTCACCGTGTTTGCTGGTGCCCAGTCTGTCGTATCAACTTTCCAGACGAGATCGGTCGGCAGCAACTCTCCAGAGACGGCAAGCTGTCTCAACTCGCGGCTGGAAACCGGGCCATGTTTCTCATTGCCTCTCGCGTAGTACCACTGCCTTTCCATCGGAACTCGCCTTGTCAAAATTGCCGTTCGTGTGAACTTCTATCATCCTGTTTTGCTTGTGTCCGGTCAAACTTCCTGAAAGTGCCTCGACCATGCTCTCGGCTGGGACAGTTCTTTACCTCATCATCCAGGAGGTGACTTGTTGCAGCACGAGAATTCAGCCCTCGACATCGACCGCCTCCATCCACAGCGATGCGCCGGATCCGATGAAAGTGGTTGTTCGCCAAGTCGTCCATCGCCACCGCCGTCATCATCGACATCTGCGACGAGTAAACCTAGAAGTCGAGACATTGCTGTAGCTCAAGTTTAATTGCGGACGCTATTTCTTCCCCGACCGGTTCCAACAGGCAAAGACGGTCAATCAACTCAATTTTTGCGTACTGCGCCACCGACTCATTGTGCTGTTTTGCTGATTCGTATGGGAGGTGGTGTGAGGATCTTTCTGACCGAAATCGACGAAACGAAGATGACCGTTCTGGGTAGTGGAGCAAGTGGGTGACGTGCTGAAGCAGGTTTCCGCGGATGCGGACGAAGTCACAGGGGCACAGCCACAAGACCAAGAACGAGACGCCGAACAGACGGTGGTCTCTTTCCCGGCCATCGCTCTGATGGTGATCGTCGAAACGGACGTTAGGGACTTTCTTTACGAGACCACCATCTGACAGTGGTTCGTGATCCCAACCGTATCGGTCATGAAATTCGGCAATCTTCTCCGGCGATTCGGGATAAGGCGGGAGAGGTATCATCGCTTGTGAAGCGTCCAGACTTGTTGTGAGCCCGATGAATTCACCGGCGGCCAGGCACTCCCGAAACTGCGGTTGCCTGAGTTTGGCGGTCGGTTGTCGATGTCGGAGAGTCAGGAAATGGGGCGAAAGAAGGATCTGTAGCCAGTTGATCGTCATTGAGCACAAGACTTCGATGAAAAGTTTAGCGGTGGATTCTCGGAGCCGACCAGGACTGCCGATCACACTTCACGTTTGTTCTATGACTTCTCCAGAACTGCCAAGGACTGTGTATCTCGCTTCTTGCTCTGGATAAAACCATCTGCGGACCACGGTTGCCACAAGCGACGCGATCCGGGAGGCATCAAAGTGCCTTCCGGCGTGAATCCTGAGGGAATATCGATTTGCCGAAAAGATGCCGACCAAGCCGGGAATCAGAACAAGCTCGGTCAAGAATTCGCGATAGGCTTGTCTCGACTCGCCGGGCAATTCAAACGGAAGGCATCCCGCATTCGCGGTTGCCATTTGCGATGCGTATGCGTCGAGATCCAGGGCACG
Organism: Planctomycetota bacterium; assembly: GCA_963204995.1. Lineage (GTDB taxonomy): Bacteria > Planctomycetota > Planctomycetia > Pirellulales > Pirellulaceae. The sequence goes on from CAUJKL010000346.1 coordinate 3,932, forward strand.
GCTGCATAGATAATCATCTCGACTTGAGAACTTCGGTCGATTCGGTTCGGGGAACAAAGGGAGATCTTGATCGAACTCGATTTCGAAGAACTGCGGGTGGCGGCTGATGGATACTCTCATGGACATGAACTTTCAGTTCCGGGTTGTCACGGCGTTACGTCCTTTGACGGCGGTAAAGCGAGATTTGTCAGCGGAGACGCGTCGTTTGTAGAATCGTTGCCGAGGCTCCATACTGGGCGGCTAAAATCGTTCTTGCATGAGCCGAATCCCTCGCCTCAACTTGAACATAGCTGACGCGTCCTGCGATTCGGAGTTTGACTTTGAAGCGATACATGCGTCTTCCTGTTTCTGAGTCGTGGGAGTTGAAGAGCACGCGACATCGAGGTCATACAGACCGCACGTGCGTTGGGATATTCGTCACCGAGATGAGCCAAGACTCGACCAGATTGTCGAGGATCCAATGCGTCGTCTCGTCACCGATCATGAGTTCGAGGAAGCGAGGGGCGGGTGTGAGTTCTTGCGAATCGAGGATTCGGGCAACGGACGTGCAAGCGTCAATGACAAGTTGCGGACCTCCAAGTTCCATCAGAATCATCCGCCGCGCCAACCCGACGGCCTTGGCCCAACCTTGGGCGGCCGCCAATCGATGGTCTGGCGAGGAAGAATCTGAGACGATCAGGCAGTCAGCGGGAATTCCCAGAGAAAATGTCAACGGAAGCTGTTCATCGTCGTTTGTTTCTATGGCTCGAATCGTGACACGAAACATGCGAGGGACTCCGATTCAGAAGAAGGGCAACAACCTGGCACAGCGCACACGGTTTCAATACTGCTATGTTGCAGGAAATCGCTTCGGGTTAACTCAACTGCACCCCAAAACCGAAAACTTTCTTGAGGCGATCGGTGAAAAAGCCACTATCGGGGGTGTCGCAAGCAGATCACGCTGAGAATTGGCCGCCTGGCTGATACTTGGTCAGATGTTGACACTGAACCGCCCCGATGTCAGCGTCGAGCAGAGCGTAATCGACAGCTCCCGGCGTCGCTCGCAGCTAATCACGCACTCTTGGGTTTTGGAATACCCGAACCCACTGTGACGGATCACGCCTCGTGGCTTGGCAGCGATTTCCTAGCTCGGTACAGAGACCGTTGGTACATGGCACGACCATGTAGCCTGTCTGGATGTCGCCAACCATTAGACAATCCTTCCCCTCGGAGAAATAGATCGCCACGAGCAAGCAGAGGCAGGCATCGAGTCGGTCTTGGTCGCTCTTCCGAGGAGACGAATTCCGGCCGGCATTCGCTATCCACGCAGCAGTTCGATCCAGCCGACGTTCATTGAACGCGGCCTCCGCAAGCCCGCAAACATGCTGCCAGTCTCCGATTGTGAACGTCTTTCGTCGTTCAGGATTGTATTTGGGTAGTCGGCCCGCAGCGCGGACATCGGACAGAGTCCATTCAAGCGCAATCATAGCCAGGACGGGATACGTCTCGAAAACCCATGTGGTGCCAGCCGGCTTCATAGGATTAACTGGCCCACCAAATCTGCGAAGGAAGGGCCAGACCGGCGCACCTGCTTCGAACATCTTTTCTTTGGAAGTGTTGGCTGGCTGCACACCCCCATAGCGAAGGCTGACGGGTGATCCGACAATGTTCTCGACTGGTCGTTGACCGGCTGTATTGTTCACAATGGTTGGCTGGTCAAGCATGATGACCGTTACCGTGGGGATGATTTCAGCTTGCCACTTAAGGATAATCTCCTCTGCCTGCGGAAAGTCCACGCTTTGCGGCAGGCCAAGTTCGTGGAAAGTCCCGTCGTCAAGATGAGCCAATCCCGCGATGGCACCCGATTTGGTAGCAGTCCAGGCGGAATCGAAACCCACGAGAAGCGTACTCATACATGCGTCTCCAGCGACGAAAGCAGCCGACCGCAATACGGCAGTGGGCCGTGACGGACGAGCCGAATTACTTGAAATCTCCAACAGGTTAACGGTCGAATAGACGGAAAACCCACCCACCAGTTGTAAATCCAAGGCTTCGAGACGGCAACGTCCGCAAATCTGTTATTCCAGCAAATCGACGACCTGCTCGGCGAAACGGCTCCTTTCTATGACGCACTAGTTCGCGAACTCAAAGTGCGTGCTCCGCGACTGCCTCATATCGCGGATGCTCCGCAGTTTCTGATTTGGAACAGCCAGTTCTTTAAGCGAGCACCGTATCACATCGCGTTGACGAACGGCGTCTTCCTTACCGACCGATTCGTGCAAGGCCGAGGCCGCTACTTTGTGCAACCCAACCATCGCTTCTTCACGAAGGCAGTTCGCCCATTCGCCTTCGCGCCGGACGCAACTTGCCCAACTTGGCTGGCGACGCTGGAGAACTGGCTGCCGGAAGACTCGGTGCTGTTACTGCAAGAGTGGTTCGGTTACACGCAAGTGTTCGATCATCGGTACGAGAAGTTCGCGTTCTGGATTGGACCGTCACGCACGGGCAAATCGACTGCGAAGAATGTGCATGAGCAACTACTCGGTAAAGAGAACGTATCGAATATCGGTCTCGAACGATTCGGTATCCAGTTCGGCTTGGAAGAGTCGGTGGGTCGGTTGCTCAATGTCGCTCCCGATGTCGGCACGTTAAGCCGTGTTGCTGAAGGCAACATCAAGGCGTTAGTTAGCGGCGACCGTATTTCGTTCGACCGCAAGTATGAGAAGGCAATCAGCGTCGAACCAACAGCACGCCTTCAGTTTCTCGCCAACGAGTGGCCGAAGTTGAAAGACCGCAGCGATGCCATCTTTGACCGGCTGCTGGTGATCGTGTTTGAAAACACCATCCCAGAGGATGAAAAGCGGGTCGGTTCACGCGATGCCCGCGAGTACCACTACGAGGGAATCCGCGTGGCGGACTCGGACGCCAAGCGAACGATTCGGTTCGCCATGAAGGAGTTTCGGTTGTCAAGAGTTTGAAAGAACTGTTTGCGACTCCATGCCCGATGCCGTAAGCGACGAGCAACATTCGAAGCAAGAGCGTTTCATGCCGCAACGCAACGCCGGCGCGAGCCGGCGTTGTGGCAAACTCCGACAACTCTGGCTATCGATGCCCGGCTACGCGAGCCAAGAGCAATTGGCCATCGCGTGGACTTGCGGTGAACCAGACTGCATTCCGCTCCCGCCAGAGGAAGCGGCAGCTATCGAAGAATTGCTGGAACTGCTTGGTGAAGACGATGACTGACCATTCACGGAGAGGCTGTGAAAAAATCGTGGGATAGGCTTCCAGCCTGTCATTTTCCCCGTATTTCTGACAGGCTGGAAGCCTATCCCACGCAATAAAATCACAGCCTCGGAGCGACGCGATGTCCAGCGACAGACAACCAAATGGATTGCTTCGACTCAACGAGGTTGCGGCGGCGTTCGGCGTCTCGCCACGCACCATTCAACGATGGGTGAAGGTTCGTCGGTTCCCGCAGCCGTTTCGTCCTGCCGGTGTCACCGGCAAGCCGTTCTGGAAGAAAAGCGACATCGACTTGTTCGTCACGGCTGGCGGTATTCATGGCTACCGCCGCGAGAAACGCAGGACATAGTTGATTTGAAATCGAAAAGCTTTTTGAGTAGGGGGGAGTGCGTGAGTTTTTGGAACGTGGATTCATCAACGTTTCAAAAACCGGAGAGCGATCATGGCAGGGTTAACGTTGCGAAACAATACTTGGTACATCACGTACCAGAATGAGTCGGGAGTGCCGCGTCGGATTTCAACTGGTTGCGACGTCAACGATCGAGATGGTGCTGAGAAAAAGAAACAAGCGTTTGAGGATTCACAACGCCTTGGGAAAATCGACCCCTATCTCAAACACCGCAAACGGCCGTTGACGGCACATATCGACGACTATCACGCCTATCAAATAGCGAAACAGTTCACACAAAAACGAGCGGACGGGGTTCACATGCGGATCAAGCGGTTGTTTGAGTCGGCGGGCATATCATCGGCTGATGAGATTTCAGAGTCGGCGATTCAAGTTGCTCTGTCCAAGCTTAAGAAGAAACCTTAAGCACCCAGTCACAAGTTTATTGACATAAGTCGTTTAACGGCAAGCCGAAGGCGTAAGCGGACGCAAGCGAACAGTCGCCTTCGGCTTGCCGTTAAACTAAGAAACTTGTGACTGGGTGCTCATTCGCCGAAAAAGAAAGAAGACGAGATGCCGCTCGTGTCGCCTCGCACTCGCAATATCTACCTTCACTCGGTGCGTAGTTTCTGCCGTTGGATGGTTCGTAACAAGAGAATGCCGGACAATCCGCTTAGTGCGATGGAGATCGAAAACGAAGAACTTGACATCCGCCACGCTCGCACGCCGTTGACTGATGAAGAGTTCGTAACGCTCTTCTCGACCACGTTGAATAGCCCAAAGGTCGTCGAGGGATTCGATAGTCGGACGCGGGCTATGGCATACCTAATCTCGATTTCAACGGGTCTGAGACGCAATGAGCTTGCAAACTTGACTCGATGCTCTTTCCGGCTGGACGACAAAGACCCCGTGGTGATTGTCGAGGCCGCGTTCTCGAAGCATCGCCGTCGCGACGTGGTTCGCCTCTCGAATCGCCTGCTGCCAGTGCTGCGTACTTGGCTGTCAGGAATCCCAGCAGAGGAAACCATCTTCCCAAGACTCGCCAAACGCAAGTCGCACAAGATGATTAGTCATGACTTGGCTGTCGCGGGAATCGAGTACAAAACACCGGATGGCAAGTTTAAGGATTGGCACGCACTGCGTCACGCGTCCATCACGCGAGCCTGGAGTTCCGATGCCAAAGCGAACGTCATCAAAGACCTAGCCAGACACTCGGATATCCGCCAAACGCTCGCCTACTCGCACACTACCGAGATCGATCTGCGGAACGCGGTGGATAACATCCCGGAGTTGCCGCTCGCCGATCCCGATGAAAGTGAGGAAGACGCGGCCTGATGCAGTCCACTTTGCAGTCCAGGGACGGCGTTGGAAGCCGCCAGTTGCTGCCCGGCGGAACGTCTGCTGCCCGGCACCGCACCGAGCACGTTGCCGACTTTTCGCGAACGCCGCGTGTCCCGGTGTCCCAGTGCCGCCCTGGCCAGTTGAAAATCTGCGATTGTGTGGCTTTAGGGGTCTTGTTGGTTTTCTGTCAGCTTTAAGCGTAGGATTCTGGCGAGTTGCGTACGTTTGGAT
>CAUJKL010000347.1 GCA_963204995.1 Planctomycetota bacterium
TGGAGAATATCTACGCGGCGTTGGCCGATTGGGAGAAAGAGTCGAGTGTTGAGAGTCCAGAGTTGAGAGCCAGAGAGAGGCTGAATGTCATTCGTGATGCTGCGGCTGAAGTCGTCCCGGCCGTCATCACCGCCGTGAGTACGACCGTCGTCAGCTTCTTGCCCGTGTTTTTCCTGACAGGTCGAGACCATAAGTTATTCGCACCGCTGGCGTGGACGAAGACCTTCGCCCTGACATCCAGTCTGATTGTGGCAGTCGTTGTTGTCCCCATGCTCTGCCGAGTGTTTCTACGCAGCTCGCAATTGCCACGCTGGGCCGGATACGTCGTGGGAATGTGTACCGCGGCGATCGGCGCGGGACTGTGTTGGTTTGTCTGGCGTGACCACATCGAAAGCTGGACCATGCTGGACCCGGTGTTCGCGACCGTTGCCGTCGCGGGCATGGGCTTCCTAGCCGGTTGGTGGATGACGCGCGAAAAAATTCGTTCGATGGAAGAGAACCCGGCCAGCCGCTTGATGCATTGGATCTATGGAGCGCGATTGCGATTCGCACTCCGCCGCAAAGCCTTCATGTTGTCGTTCCCTCTGATTGTGTTTTTCCTCGGGCTCGGTGCGTGGATCGGCTTGCCGACATTGCTGCGGCCGGTCGAGCGGGTCGTCAGCATGTTGGGCGCGGATCTGAACGAAGTGCCGGGATACGTGCGAGTAAAACACGTCTTTACCGGATTGAAGTCTGACGACTGGATTGCTCTGGACGAAGGCACCTGGTTCTATATGCCGAGCCTCTATCCGGCGGCGAGCTTCAATCAATCGATGGAGATTCTGCAAACGCAGGACGCGTTGATCAGGCAGATACCGGAAGTCGCCAACGTACTCGGCAAGATCGGCCGCGCTCAATCGGCACTCGATCCGGCACCTACGGGCATGATCGAGACCTATGTCATGCTCAAGCCGCGCAACCAGTGGCGGCCAGGCACGACCGAACGCACGATCTGGGACGAGATCAACGCGGTGGGTACGCTCCCAGGTATCACACCGGCGGCCCCGTTGCAGCCGATTGAAGGCCGAGTCGTCATGCTGCAAGCCGGCATCAAAGCCTCGATGGCGGTGAGAATCTACGGTGATAGTTTGGACGGGCTGGCGAAAGCCTCCGTCGCCGTCGCCGAGCAGCTGAGGAAGCATCACTTCGTCAATTCCGGGACGGTGAACCCGGACATTGTCATGGGTAAGCCCTACTACGAGTTCGAGGTCGACCGCGAGGAGGCCGCTCGCTATGGCATGACGACGATGATGGTCAATCAAATCGTTTCGGCGGGTCTAGGCGGCGTGGACGTGACGACAACGGTTCAAGGTCGCGAGCGGTATCCGATTCAAGTTCGCTTCAATCGAGAGGTGCGCGAGAGATTGGATGAGTTGCCGCAAGTGCCCGTCGTCACCGAGATGGGTGAAGTGATTCCGCTCGGGCGACTCGCCAGCGTCGCTACGACCTGGGGACCGGGCATGATCAGCAGCGAAGACTCGCGGCTGGTCGCGCACGTCATGTTCTCGCCCTCGGGCGGAGCGGGCGACCTGGAAACCGTCGATGCCGTCATGAAATCGCTGACTGCAGCGCGAGCCAGTGGCGAGTTGAAGTTCCCGGCCGGCAACTTCGAGTTGCAGCCGGTCGGTTCGTTCCAAAACCAGATCGAAGCCAATCAGCGTCTGATGTGGCTGATCCCGATGGTCCTCATGATCAACTTCTTGTTGCACTATCTCCATTTCCGCAACGTCCCGATCGCGCTCGTCGTGTTTTCCGGCATTCCCGTGTCCTTCGCGGGCGGCATGATCGCGGTGGCGATCATGGGTGTTGAAATGAATACGGCGATCTGGGTCGGATTCATCGCGTTGTTTGGTCTCGCGGCGGACGATGGGATCGTGATCGCTAGTTATATCAAGCACGTACTGGAACGCCGTCGTATTGATACCGTGGAAGAACTGCGGGCGGCGATCTACGAAGCCGGATTGAAGCGCATTCGCCCCTGCATGATGACCACGATCACGACGCTGATCGCACTGCTCCCGGTGCTGTTCGCCACAGGCCGCGGCGCAGATGTGGCTCGGGCCATGGCATTGCCTGTGTTCGGCGGCATGTTAATCGAGCCGTTCTCGTCGTTCATCGTGCCGACGATGTACTGCGCTTATATGGAGTTCAAATTACGCGCTGGATGGCGTGACGAATTGTTGGAGATGTCGCTCGATGACGAGACGGCAACTGTGGCCGCATAGAGTAGAACAATTGTCCCAATTGTTCAGAGCAGTTGTCCCAATTGTTCAGAGTGGTTGTCTCAATTGTTCAGAACAGTTGAGACAACTGTTCGACATTGGTTTGTTTTCCGTTCCATTCTCGAAAGGATTTGAGAAATGAAGTATGTCACATTCGCAGTCGTCGCCTTAGCGGGCCTTTCAATCGTGTCGGCACAGGAAGTGTCGAGGCACGATCAGATCCACATCGCCGTCCAAGAGATTTGTCCTGTCTCCGGCCAGAAGCTTGGCGAGCATGGTGCGCCGCTCAAAGTGAAGATCGGAGACGAAGCGCTCTTTGTGTGCTGTCGGGGATGTCTGCAGGGCAAACAAGTCGACCCGCAGCATTGGGCGACGATTCACGCAAACTTCGCCAAGGCGCAGCGCATCTGCCCGATCATGAAGAAGGAGTTGCCGGCGAACCCCAAGTGGACGGTGGTTGAAGGACAAATCGTCTACGTCTGCTGTCCGCCTTGTACCGAGAAGATCGCCGCCGAGCCACAAAAGTTCCTGCGGCAGCTCGACGATTTGTATTTGGCATCGCTGCAAACTCGGCAAACAAATCGTGTAAGCGAGCGAGTTGAGCGATAGACATCCGATCGAGCCGCGTCCTGACCCCGAAGCGTGGGAATGCGGCGATACGAGCACGACGCGCCAGCGAGTGAGTACTTGTTGGCGCGTCCATCTTATATTTCGGGCCGGCCGGAACCAGAACCGTGACCTCTTCCCGAACTCTGTCCTTCGGTTCGCCAAGGGACGACTGCGCGCGTTTCTGTCGTGGCAGCCCGAATAATCGGACTAACCGTAACACGCCGTCCTAAGGAAACGGTTTTGACGAAGGTGGCGGCTCGAACACGTGTACCGAAGGGGTCGCTCGTTCCGATAACAACGATAGTGCGTAAGTTTCTTCCAAGAGAGAGAGCGACGGATGGCCCTGAAGCAAACACTGACCTGGCCATTGATCGCGGCCAGCTTGCTAGTCGGCTGCAAATCCACGCACAAGATCCATGACCCCGAGTACGCGCAGGTAGCGTACGACGTCCAGCAAGCTTGGCATACGGAGCAACCCGTCGAGCGGGCCGTCAATCCTGTCTATCAGGACTTGGCGGGCCCACAACCAGTTGAAGCCTATGTCAATTTCGCACTGTCCCAGAACGCGGGAGTCCAAGCGGCTCGCAAGAGCATGGAAGCGGCAGCCATGCGAGTGCCCCAGGCCGCCAGTTTGAAAGATCCCATGCTGAGCATAGTCGGCTGGCCATTCTATCCCTACGTTCCTCAGACGGCAGCCGGACGTACCGCCACGGAGGCCATGGTCTCGCAAGAAGTGCCCTGGTTCGGCAAATTGCAAGCCCAATCTCAGGCAGCCGAAGCGGAAGTCAACATGGCGCGAGCGCAACTGGCTACCGCCGAGTTGAAAGTCATCGAACAAGTCAGCCGCGCCTACTACGAACTGTATTTCGTCGAGCAGTCGACACAAATTACCGAGCAGAATCGCAATCTGCTGGCGGACATACTGCAAATTGCCGACGCGCGCTATCGAACCAACACGACCAGCCAGCAGGATGTATTGCGGTTGCAGGCCGAGCTGTCTACCGTCGACAGTGACATCGTGCGACTTCGCCAAGAGCTCGACAGTGCGCGGGCCGAACTGGCTCAACTGCTGCATGTCTCGCCGGAGACGCCGTTCGAAACAACCGGGCAGCTCGACGCCCAGGACGTTCCACGCGACTTGGATCGCTTGTACAAACAAGCCATCGCGGCCCGCCCCGAACTGCACGAACAACTGGCGGCCATCGAGCGAGACCGCTTCAAAGTGGAACGAGCCCAACTCGAATACTTTCCCGATCTAACGTTCGGTGCCCAATGGGGTCAGATGACCACGAATCGCGCTTCCGTGGCCTCAGCCGACGGCGTGGATATGGTGGGGATCAATGTCTCCGGTAATCTTCCCGTATATCGGAAACGCATCTCGTCGGGCGTTCGCGAGGCTGAAGCCCAGATGGTCGCCAGCGCCCGCCAATACGATCAGATGCGAGACCAAACACTGCGCGACGTGAAGAGCTTATTCGCCCAGGCGAATAGCCAACAAGAAATGGCACGCCTGTTCGGCGAATCAATCATTCCGAAAACTCAACAGGCGCTCGATGTCGCGATCCGCGAGTATCAAGTCGGCACGACGGAGTTCGTACAAATGATCGACAACTGGCGGGAATTGCTGCGATTCCAAATCATGCACCAACAATTGGAAGCCCAACTGCGGCAATCTCTGGCATCATTAGAACGAGTGGTGGGTGGATTCTCCGTCCCCGCCATCGAAGCGATTCCTGCGCCCGACAACGATCCAAATTTCTTACCAGCAGCACCGTAATACGATTGATCAACGAGACAACACGACACCATGCGGCGTTTGCTGCATTCGAGGGGGACCGATGATAAATGTAAAGACACTGCTCCGCTGCGTGGCACCGTTGTTGCTTACCGTAACCGCTGGCTGCGCGCCGGCGTATCACAGTTACTCCGGCTGCTACGTCGATTGCCAATACTGCACGCCGCCGCCGTTGCCCTACGTTCACTACGATGGCTGTGTTTGTCACTCGTGTGCGGCTTCACGGTGAATGGCGATTGGACCACAGGCAGTCCCTCGTGGATTCCTGCTTCGCGATGAGCGAAATCTCATCGTGGTAGTAACGCTCGTGAAATACCCTCCCCATTTGTGCGAGTTCGACGTGTTTACAACGCATCAAATGCCACGGGCTTGTCTCATGGATGGTTACGATCGTTACTGGGGGCAGCGACGGTGGCGAGCGAGAAACGTGAGGCACCACCGGACAAGCCGGTGGCATCTTTGGGACATTGGTACGGTTTTCGTTTATTTCCCCTGGACAAGCCAGGGGCATTCCCCGCTCTTGGACAGCGATAAAAAGAAGTTATTTCGTGAGCGTTGCTACGAGGCTGCTCTGCGGTGTTCGCCCGATAATGCCTCGAAGCCCGAGACGACGTCGAACAGTTCTGCGTCGATGCCACTCTGGCGCAAACGGTGGAATGTCCTGTTGAGGTATTCCAACAATTCGTCGATGTTTTTATCGGCGCGTTGCATGGCGGCTAAACGGCTGGCGTTTTCACTCGCCAGGGATTCGGCACAGGCTCGAAAAAGCGAAACGAAAAGATACTCGCGGACCAGCGCCCGCAAGATCGCCGTGCCGCCACCCATGACTTCGGGCAAGTTTCCCGTCGGCCAGGGAACTTCGACCAGCCTGGACTGCCAACTTTCGTCCAGCGGTAAAAGTCGCTGACC
>CAUJKL010000348.1 GCA_963204995.1 Planctomycetota bacterium
TGGGAGCGGGTGCCGAGTTCATGACCTTCCTCGACACCCAAGCACTGCCCGATCCCGAAGACATCCTGTCCGACCCGCAGACGCTCGTATTGCCTCGCCGCGGTGATCTGGCGGTTGCCATCGTCCGTTCGGTGCTCGCCCGCGTTGAATCCGACAACAGCATCCCACGCTGGGAACGCTGCTGTGATGTATTCGAGACTACCTACCGCCAGAACAAGGAAGTTGCGATGGCGGGTTACGGCAAGCTCTGGAAACTCAAGCCCGAGTTGCATCAACCTGCCCAACGCAACGGCGCATTCGCCGAGATGGATCGGCTACGTAACGGCTAGACACTCATTACCGCTCTGCTGCTTGCAGGGCGGACCTGATTGTCTTCCGGGGACGTTTCCGGTTTTTCGGGCACCTTCGACAAATGGGTGCAACCGCTTTCACGATTGGAGTTCAACATGTCCACCTTACTTTCTCAAGCCCGACTGCGAGCCTGCCGTTACTGGCCGTTCGCCAGCCATGCCATCCTCTCGATGGTGCCGACGCCGCGTCCAGGACTCGGCACGCTGGCAGTCGATCAACACTGGCGGCTGTACTACGACGAAGCTGCCTTGCAACGGATGAACGCTGAACAAGCCGCTGGCGTGATCCTGCACGAACTCGACCACTTGCTGAAACGCCATCACAAGCGTGCCAAGTCTCTTGTGGGCGAAGGGCAGTGGGAAGCGTGGAACTACGCCACCGACGCTGCCATCAACGGTGACCTGAAAGCCCAAGACATCCCGTTGCCTGATGGTGTGGTTTACCCCGAGCGACTCGGTCTGCCGGATGGGCTGAGTGCCGAAGAATACTTCCGCAAACTCACCGAGCGAACCGGCGACCAAGAGGCGGAAGACAAGTCTCAAGATTCACCCTGCGAGCAACTTGGAGACAGCGATGACGACAACCAAGACGACAGTCAGGACACTGAAGGCGAAGATCGCCAGCCTGGAAGCGACGCTGGCGATCAAGGATCAAGTCATCCAGGACATGAGGGAACTTCAGAGCCAACTGCTGGAAGCGCTGATCGACTGGAACATCCATGCGGGGAGAATGAAGCCTCGCAGTCAGTGGAACCGCAACCAATAGGTGCCAGCGGTTCATGTTCCGATGGCCGCCAGCGTCCCTGGGAACTTGGTCCGCCCGATGATGACAACCCCGGCTTGGATGAAGCCGATCAAGATCAACTCATCCACGTCACCGCCAAGAACGTCTTGGAGCGAGAACACAGTCAGGAATCAGCTCGCCATCGGCGCTGGGCCAGTGATATCCTCAATCCGCCCATCGATCCTGCCGCCAGACTGCTGAACCTCGTCCGCCGCTACTGCGATCTCACATTCGGAATCGGTGAACGCAGCTACCGCCGTCCCAGTCGAAGAAATGGCAATCCGCGTATGGTTCTTCCGAGCAACGTGGCTCCGCTGCCGCGCATCACCGTGATCGTGGACACTTCGGGCTCGATGGACGCTGAAGACTTGGGCCTGTCGCTGGGCCTGATTCGCAAGGTGCTGAACTCATTCCGCATCCGCGATGGCATCAAAGTCATCACCGGAGACACCCAAGGCCAGACGAAGCAACTCTGCCTGTCTGATCCGAAGCGCATCGATCTGACGGGCGGCGGCGGCACGAACATGGCCCGCATCGTCGAAGAAGTCCTGGAGACTCGCCCACAACCCCAAATGATCCTGATTTGCACCGATGGCGATACACCGTGGCCCACACAAGACCCCGGCATTCCCATCGTTGCCTGCCTCACGAACCCACGGGCTACGTTGCCCGAGTATTACCAACCACCTTCCTGGATTCCGATTGTTGAACTTTGCAAAGGAGACGTGACATGACCATGACCACCCTCGAACGAAAACTGTTTGAACGCGCCGTAACAGCGCTGGCCTGTGCGTTGGCCCATGATGAAGCCGCACAGAGCGGTGCCGATGCCGAGACATTGGCGGAACTTCGCGGACACTGGATCGATGACGCCCAAGAGGTCGTCGACAAAGCCGAACGGCTTGGATTGTGGGGTGACTTCGATGCGTAACCTGATTGCCTACTACAGAGTTTCGTCGAAGCGGCAAGGTCGCTCTGGTCTTGGACTGGAAGCCCAACAAGCTGCCGTCGCCGAATACGCACGCCAGCACGGTGCCAAGGTTCTGGCCGGATACACCGAAGTCGAATCCGGCAAACGGTCGGATCGCCCTGAACTGGCGAAGGCGATCGCCCATGCCAAAAGGGCGCGAGCGACGCTGGTGGTCGCCAAGCTGGACCGTCTGGCTCGCAACGTCGCGTTCACGTCGAAGCTGATGGACTCCGGCGTCGACTTTGTCTGTTGTGACAACCCTCACGCCAACCGATTGACGATCCACATCCTCGCAGCCGTGGCCGAAGACGAAGCCCGGCGGATCTCTGAACGGACCAAGTCAGCGTTGGCCGCCGCCAAACGACGTGGCACGAAGCTGGGTGGCTCCAATCCGAACTGCCGCAACCTCACCAAAGCCGCCCGTAAGCGCGGAGCCAAGGCCGGTGGTCTCGCAGTCAAGCAACTGGCCGACGAAGCCTACGAGGACATGCGCGACTTCTTCGCCCAAATGCGCCCTGCATTGAGCTACCAGCAGATCGCCACGGTACTCAACCTTCGCGGCGAGCTTACCCGCCGCGGCAAACCCTGGACCGACGTCGCGGTCATGCGTGCCTGCAAAAGGCTCGAAATCGCCTAGAAAACGGCCTCTTTCAGGTTCCTCGACCGTGCGAAAGGGACCGTAAGAACTCCCCGCGATGCGCGTTTATGAGGTGCGTGACCGAGGGGTCACCCACCGGGTCACCCGCTTCGCGCGGCACAAACGGCGAGCTGACGGGCGTAAGTCTTTTTGGAAACTCCAGTTGCGACGAGGAGGGCTTGGCGAAGTTTACATCGCGCCATCGACGGAATCGGGAGGTTCGAATCGCGATCCACCCTGCGTGCATGTTCCCCCATAACCCAATTCAGGTTCACAATCACTAGCAAATTGCGATAATTGAGCCATGATTGCCACGACCGCCAACAGAATTTGCCAGAAGTGCTTGGAGCCCAAGCCGCTCACGGAGTACCGTCGTCGTTGGAGCGATAGCGACGTACGAATGAACGTTTGCAATTCGTGCCACTACGCAAGCGAACGTGCCCGCCGAGCGCGTAAGAAGCAAGAGGCAATCGACCGTATCGTCACGAACTACATCCGCAAGTGGAGGCGGGGCAAGGCATTCCACGCCGACTTCTGGGATTGCCATTGGAAGATCCGTAAGCTGAACCGGCGGGACCAGTTTCTCGATCTGCTGACGGCACGAATTGGAAGGGAAGAGGCTCTCCGGGCGTATCGAGGCCAGCCTTCGGAACAGGTTCGGTCAGCGTAAACGCGGAGTGTGCGGGAGAAATACCCCGACTGAGTGCATTGTTGGTCTCGCGGGGGCGTTCGATGGCCTTCAAATTGTCGGCATTCGCACCTCCGCTGGAATCGTTCAGGGGTAATGGTCCGGACTTCCTCTGGAGCCCCCAGGAACAGATCCGATCGGTCGTCGCTTGGTCGACGTCGTCTGGAATCGCTTTCGGACGTTACTCCCAGGGATGAAGCATTTGGATGGCTTTGGATCCTTCACATCCGTCGACAGAATCGCCTTGTTAGCGCCTCTTCGGAGGGATGCTCTGCCGAACCTGCCGGACCTGCCGAACCTTCTAGGACCCCCTATCGCGCGCGTGTGCGCGGGCGCGCGCCTGCGCGTGTGGAGTTACCAAAAAGGTTCGGCAAGGTTCGGCACGTCGTCGCATGTTGTTATCCTCACAGTTGTTAGGGTGCCGAACCTAGTCGGTTTTCGAGGTTCGGCAGAGGTTCGGCAAAGGGGGGCCAGGTTCGGCACTTTCCCCTTGGAACACCACGTTCGACGAAAGCCGATGCCTGAACAATCGCGCGGATTGCTGCCTGGAGACTACAGGCTTCTGTTTTCCAGTCGTTGCATGTTCGTGGCAGGAGTCGCAAGACGAGAAGAACAGGGATAGTCAGAGTCGTGGATAACGAGCACTTCGCGCCGAGAGCCTGACGGGTCGCAGGGATGGATCGGGAGAGGTCTTTCCGGGCGGAAAGTCCAGCGACACAGGCGGCATCCGGCGGCGAGACAGCACGATCGAAGCTGAGCGGAATCGAAACTGGCGGTGAGAAGCACGTTACGAGGGGGCGCGAAGTCCTGTTGAAAGCTCCGAAACGCAAATCCAAGCTTGGCTGAACGTAAGCAGGGGGTTACGATCCCAGCCACGTTGCACGGCCCCCACCAGCAGTGTATAAAACCGCTGCGCCGCCACGACGCGAGCCTCTTTCCAAGGAAATGGAAAAGGGCTCGACGCTACAGAATCGTTCGCCGTCGCCTCTTTTTGCCGTACAATGGAACTAGTGCCGATTCTGCCGTGTCTCATGCTCTGTAGCTGGCAAATTCCATGTTCAGAAAATTCGACCCACTCAAGACTGTGCAGGCAATAGCGGCGATTCTGCGCTCACACAGGCACGAAACGGCGAGCAAGCTACGGGTTCTGAAGATCCTCTATATCGCTGATCGCGAGAACATCAGAGACAATGGATTTCCGATGTTCGGCTGCCGAGCCGTGGCAATGGATCACGGGCCGTTGCACAGTGTCGCAAAAGACCTGATTGACGGCGAACACATCGAAGAACCGCTGTTTCATTCGCACTTCAATCGCGACGGCTACCTTCTTCAATTGAAGGAAAAAGACCCCGGCGTCGGAAGATTGTCTCGATGCGAAATCGAGAAACTTCAAGAAGTTTGTGATCGCGTCGCGGCGATGAGCGACTGGGATATTGCTTATGGGATAACGCATCAATTCAAAGAGTGGATCGAGAAGTACAAGAAGGGTACTTCTCAGGTTATTCCGCTGGAAGACATCATTGCCGCAGTTGGCAGGGCGGGCGATCAAGACGGAATACTTGAGGAGCTGCGAAACGAGTACAACGCGATTGCGGCGTTTGGTGTTCCATCGCCATGAAGGCTGGAGATACGTTTCGGTTTCGCTCCGGCGAGATTCATCTCTGGATGGTCATCTCTGACCCAGCTCTTGATCGTACCAAGGTTCTTCTCGTCAACATGACGACTTGGAAGCCCGAGAAGGAACAAGTGTGTCTACTGAATCCCGGCGACCACCCAGAAGTCGATAAGAATAGCTGCATCCCGTTCATTCACGCGAAGGTCTATCCTGACAGCCATTTAGAGCACCTGCTCTCGATCGACAGAATTATAATTAAAGAAGAGCTGTCGAGAAAATTGCTGCAACGTATTCGAGAAGCTGCCGTCAGTTCGCGGTTCCTAAGGCTCGAATATGGCCAGATTTTAATAGACCAGGGACTGGTCGACTTTTAAGCTACGCAAACGCTCCGCTGGACTACCGTCTCACTAATCGTTATGCCATCTGGCGTGCGACGGATGTGACACATTGAAAGGTTTCTTCTCAGAAGCATCTCGTCGACGACTGCCTTTCGGTGGCAATGCATCCAATCGGAGCAGCAGCACATCAAACAAGCGGTTTGCGATTCTGCCAATTCAACCGCACGGTTGATCTGCTGCGCAGATTCGCCGGTGCGATAGAGCTTGGAAAGCGTCGCGAAAAACTGCCTAGCATTGCCGTTCTCTTGGTATGTCCTCCTGACGTCCTTTGGCGAACCAAGTAAACGCAGATTCTCATACTCGATTCCCGCCGCCGACAGTTGATCGCTGAGTCCAGTCTTGGAGAATCCCTTCTTCCTGCTTAACGCTCGCTCTCGAATGTCGATTAAGAATGTGACGTCAAAGTGTTGCAACGTCGCAACGAATTGGTCGATATTGAAGCCGTTGTATCCGATCGTGTAAAGGCTCATAGCAATCCTTGTTGGCGACAGATTTCCTTTTTGACATGATAGACCGCGGAGATCATCCACGACCCGAAGCGGCTATGCGTTCCGAGAATCGCGAATACCCGGTTCTTCGGCGAGAATATCCGCCCTTTGACGATGTCTACTATTGCGGCTAACGCCGCCTCATCAGAACCGAGCTTGGATCGCTGCCGAAGAAAGCCAACGTAGTAGCTCCACGCCAATACCTTGCCCTCACTCTCTCTGCCCGTTGCCGTCTCTCGATATTTTAGGCGAAACTGATACGGCACCCGCTCGGCCATCTCCGTCTTATCAAACATCAAGCTGCCCTGGCGAATCTCGTTCTTCTGCCGTTCTGTCCACTCCGTCTTGTCTGGCTTCCAAAAGAACTTGAGCGGCTCAATTTCCACCAGTCCGTTTGTCAAGCTTTGTGATTCAAGGTCTTCTGCGCCGTGAAAGAGCACGGTACGCATCCACTCCCACCGTTCCTTATCACTCTCGACCGTGCGGACCACTTCGATCGGTGTCCCGTGAGCGTAGTGCCAGCTTTCTGGACGGACGTCTTTCGTATCGCGATACGCTTGAACGCGGATAATATCCCATCGATCGTACCGCTCCTCCTTGTCCAGGAGCCGAAACGGTATCGGATACAGGCGAATGAAGTTACCGTCGCGATCGACACCACCGGTGCAAACCGTTTCAGTGTACTTGGTGCTAACCGCCGGATAGGTCTTGCAGTTGACTAGCAACTCGATGTGTTTTCGACTGTCTGGAACTTCCGCCATTGTGCTGCCACTTATAGCCGACGAGAACGAATCGTCAGAGAGCAATTCAGGCACAATAGCAGCGCTAGTCATTCGCAGCAACAAATTGTCAAAACTTGGGAAGAACGCAAAATTATACGAATCTCACAGAGCAAGAAAACCCCCACCGAAAAGGGGTTCACTTACTGCATTTCCACGCTGGGAATTCGTGCCAGTTGGTGCGACGGTCACGGGTGGAAGCCCCCTGAGTGCTTAGTCCTCCACCAAGACCCGATAGACATTCCCCTTGCGTCCATCCGACCGGTGAAACACGGCCTGACGTCCATCGCCAAGCGGGAATTCTTCGCTGACAAAGCGGCCGGCGAGCGTGCCCATCTTCGTCTGCAGTGACTTTGGTGAACCTGCGCCAAGGTCTGCTGCCAACAGTCTGTGTTTCTCGCAAAGCTCCACCAGTCCCGACGCAGTCCAGCTGCCCTGTGGATGGTCCGCGAGTACAGCGACCAGTTCCGCGAAGTCCCTGCGAGTCTCGTCCAAAGTCGCGGCCGCCTCCTCAGCGTTGGCTAAGAAGTCCGGCTCGCCGCAAGCTTCAAGAATGCCGCCGACGATGTTACCCCACCCTCGTTTGTTGAACCGCGAATGCACACTTGCCATTGGCATTCCCGCGGCCTTAAATCGTTCCACCATCCCGATAAGTTCTCCCAGCAACTCAATCCGGTATTTCTCTGCATAGCCCTCTGGATCGGCGATAGTGAACGAACGCCGCTCCGGGTTACCTTCGTAGTAGAGATCCATGACCACGCTACGCGTGACGGTGTCGCGGCTCACCTGTGCCGTGTTTGCCGTAATGCAGAAGATGTGCGAGTTCTCGGCACGGATTGATTCCGACTTGCCGAGCAACCGAAACGAGAGAATGTGATCCGTGATCGACCGCTCCAGACAGGCAGATTCGATTCGTGGATGTCGGCCGCTCGCCTTGGCGTTGTCGATGATAACGGTGGTCGCGCCGCGATGGACGATGGCACCAAGTCGCTTCTCGAACTCTTCGTCGTTCGGGTTGTAGGTCGCAGTCTCCGTGGGATGACCGTCGCGAAGAATCGCAATGACTTGCGCCAAGATTGATTTTCCGAGGCCGGGTTGGTTGCCGTTAAACAGCGCCGCCGGCTTTGCGCCAATGAAATGCGGAACCAGAATTGCCGTCAGCAGCATCCCGATGTAGTTGGTTCGATCAGCCGGCTGCTTGAAGCAGAAGTCATAAAGCAGGGCGTCCAGGTGCCTGGTGGAATCTTGAGCTATGACCGGCGGGCCAGCGTAGTAAATGCCAGACCGCGGATCGTAGCCCGAGTTCACGAGCCGCCAATCTTCCGTGTACACCGGGTTCCGAGTGAACAATTTGATGATTGGGACACACTTCCGCTCGACGAAGTTATTTAGCCACGCATTGCCGTAAGCATTTGGAAGCGGCTTGAAGTTGCCAGCTTCCTCGTTACCAAAGAAGAATTCGGCGTGCTGGCTGAGCAGTCCGCCGAGTTCGGCACTAATAAGGATCGGAATGATCGTCTCGTCGTTTATCACGACAAGTTGGTCAGCACGGGAGAAGCAGTCCCCTGCTGCGACCAAGTGGTCGGTGATCTGCCGCAGAGTGTCCCCGACTGGTGTAATCCGTGAATCAACGAAAATCGTTGGCCGGCAGCCCGGCTTTGAAGGCTGGTACATAATCGCATCCTCAACAGCCTGTCGCAGTTGTTGTTCGCCGTCCGGCATCGCTAGGACGTCCCGCGCGTCGTTTTTGTCCGTGTCGATCTCAAGCGGAAGTGTGCCGATCCGCACTGATGCCGCGACGCCATAGAGTCGCGCCGCGGACCGCCTTGCCTTGCTTTCAGCATCGACCGTCCGGTCCGGCATGATGATGACGTGACAGCCTCTAAACAGCCTCGCGTACTTGACGTTCAGATTGTCAGTCGGCAGCCCGCAGGCAAGATGACCAATTGAGTGATAGGCGCAGCAGTCCTTCACGCCCTCGGGTAAGATCCACATTTCGTCTGGTGCGGGCAGATGCGGCTTGCCGTCGATGTGCGGAAAGAATAGGCCGCTGTTTCCTTTGCCCTCTTTAAGCCATCCCTTGACTTTTTTGTCGTCCGGCAAATCGAAATACGAGTGGGTCTCGCCTCTCTCATTGACCACCGGGAATCGCACGACATCCAGCTCGCCGCGTTTTTCGATCCGGGCGCCGTACGCCTTAGCCGAGTCGAGGGGCATTCGCCTGCTTTGGCAAACGGTTTGCAACAAGTCGCGAGGTTTTCGTTGCTGAACATTACCAGTTGCAGTCAATCCAAGGGACTCTGCGACTTCGCGAGCCGTTTCGCCAAAGCTCCAACCTCTTAGCTTCTGCAACAATCCAAAACCGTCGTAGCTCCCGCAAGTACAGATGGCGCGACCTTCGTCGGAATTGTCGATGCGAAACGAGGGATTGTGGTCGTCGTGATCCGGTAGGGGGCAGCGAACATGACGTCCGTTAGCGTTGAGTGCGTCCGACAATTCCAGTGCGAGTGCCCTCAAGATCTCTCGCCAACGTCCATTCGCGGCGTTCTTGACGGCTTCGGTGTCGAGCCACGTCTCAGCGCTCACTTTGCCGCCCCCGACACGCGAGTCACCGCCAGATTAAAGCAGGCGCGACGATGTAATCCGAACGGGAAACCGCACTGATCACAGGGCCGGTAAGGCTCCCTGGAGTGCCAGAAGATCGATCGAGAAAAAGCTGATCGCGTGAGTCGTAGATCTGCGGATCGCTTAGTAAGATTCTCGTTGACCGTGTCGTCAAATCGCTTATCATTGAGCATGGCTGTTGCTCCTGTTGCTGCGGGAGGAAATCCAACGAGGCATCGCGGTTGGCTGACTGCGATGCCTCACTCTTTGCGCAAGCGGAGGCTAGATGCGGGCTTCGTCCAATTCGCGACAAGCTTTCTCGTGAGCTTTCCGTCGTGCGGATGGAGTCGATGCGGCGAGGGGTGAAGTGCCGTCAGCCGCGGCCGTGGCGCGTTCAGCGAAGCGTTGAAGGGCTTCGAGTGACGTGTATCTATGTCCGCCAACGAGAATGCTTTCGAGCTTCACGCCTCGGCAGCCACGTTGAATCCAACGCCAGCCGGTCGCCTGATTGACCTTTTTGCCAGTGCGAGAGTTACGTGGGACGTGAGAGGGAATCTTGCTGACTGGCCCAATCGTTTCAGCGTGAATGTCGATCATTGGTCGCCTCAGACGCAAGGGAGTGTCATG
>CAUJKL010000349.1 GCA_963204995.1 Planctomycetota bacterium
CACGCTGCTCATTAGCGGTACGGGTGATGTCATCAGTCCAACCGATGGCGTAGTGGGAATTGGGTCGGGCGGGAATTATGCCATCGCTGCCGCTCGCGGTCTGTTGCAATATTCCGATCTGGAAGCGGAAGACGTCGTGAAAGCCTCGCTGAAGATCGCGGCGGACATCGACATCTATACAAATACAAACATTGTCGTGGAGGTGTTGGAGTGCTCGACTTGATCTTAGGTAAAGGCGAAGCGACGGAGCCGCCAAAGCAGCTCACACCGCGTGAGATCGTCGAACAACTCGACCGGCACATCGTGGGTCAATCCGATGCGAAACGCGCGGTCGCCATCGCCATCCGAAATCGTTGGCGGCGACAGCAACTGCCGGAAGAGATGCGGCAGGAAGTTTCGCCCAAAAACATCTTGATGATCGGCCCCACCGGAGTCGGGAAAACCGAGATTGCTCGCCGCTTGGCCAAGCTGACGGGCGCACCCTTCGTCAAAGTCGAAGCGACCAAATACACCGAGGTCGGCTACTACGGTCGTGACGTCGAGAGCATGGTCCGCGAGTTGGTCGAGAACGCGATCGGGCTGGTTCGCGAAAGTGAACGCAAAAACGTCGAAGCCGAGGCCAAGCAACGCACGGAAGAGCGATTGCTCGACTTGCTCTGTCCGCATCCGATCAACCTGGGCGATGACGAAGACGGCGATGATGCCGAGAAGCGATACCGTCGCACTCGTGACAAAATGCGTGCCATGCTTGTCGCCGGCGAGTTAGAGCAACGACACGTCGAACTGTCGATCGAACAAAAAGCACACCCCGTGCTCATGGGCCAGATGGGCATGGAACACATGGAAGTCGAGATTCAGACGATGTTCGAAAAGATCATGCCGAAGCACACGTCGCGGCGTGACCTAACGGTGGCGGAAGCACGCGACGTGTTGTTCGAGCAAGAGTGCGAGGCGATGCTCGATCCCGAAAAGATCAACGCTGCCGCCGTCAATCTGGCCGAGAACCTTGGCATCATCTTCATCGACGAAATGGACAAGGTAGTCGCCAGCGACAGCAAGGGTGCCGACGTCTCTCGCCAAGGCGTGCAACGCGACTTGCTGCCGATCGTCGAAGGAACGACGGTCCAGACGCGTTACGGCTACGTCCGGACGGATCACGTGTTGTTCATTGCAGCCGGTGCCTTCCATCGAGCGAAACCCAGCGAACTGATGCCCGAACTGCAAGGTCGATTCCCGATTCGCGTCGAGCTGACCGATCTGACCAAAGCTGACTTCATCCGCATTCTGACCGAGCCGAAAAGCTCACTCACCAAGCAATACGCCGCCTTGATGGGAACTGAAGACATTACGGTCAATTTCACCGATGACGCTGTCGATGCCCTCGCCTCGTACGCTTATCAAGTCAACCAGTCAACGCAGAACATCGGTGCCCGTCGTCTCTACACCATCATGGAGCGACTGCTGGAAGAACTCAGCTTCGAAGCTCCCGACATGAAAAAGGCGAACGTGGAAATCGATGCTGCCTACGTCACGGCGCGTCTCAAAGATGTGGCGGACGACGAAGATCTAAGTAAATATATCCTGTAGATGACCTTCTTCGCTTCGCATGTCGGAGTTAGACCTTGCTCCGGGAGTTCTCGCTCGACGGGCGTGCGAATTGAAAGGTGGGTGGCCGTGGCGGAGTCTTCGACGCCACGGCTGATTGGAGTTCATGGTAAGCCGGGGCTTCGCGGACTCAGCCCCAGCCACCTCGTTTCATGAAGTTATTTCCTGGACGATCCTAATGCGCTCGCTCTGACTTGCTTGGCGAAAGTTTCGACGCGACCTGGCACCGCGTTAGAATCGGCATCTGTTAGTGGAATTGCACACTTTTCTGCGATGGCAAACCGTAAAGAGATGTCTCTCGATAGAATGCGTTTGGTGGTTAGCCCATGACCGAACAACAACCGACTACGCTCGAACATTTAACTACCGAAGCCCGCAATCCAGCTTCAGTCGCTATCGATGCACTTTCAGCAATCGAGATCGTTCGCCTCATGAACGCTGAAGACGCACGAGTCGCAGCGGCGGTGGCGGCGGTTGCTGAACCGATTGCACAGGCGGTGGAGGTGATCGCCGAGCGACTCGTCGGCGGCGGACGTTTGATCTATATGGGAGCGGGGACATCGGGACGATTGGGCGTCTTGGATGCGAGCGAATGCCCACCCACCTTCAGCACGCCGCCGGAGATGGTCGTCGGTTTGATCGCCGGCGGGCAGCAGGCGTTGACACGAGCGATCGAAGGTGCCGAAGATCATCCGGAGTACGGCGAACGCGACTTGCGGGATGCAAACTTGTCGGACAAAGATGTTGTCGTCGGCATCGCAACCAGCGGACGAACGCCCTACGTGATCGGCGGGCTCAAGTATGCCAACGAAGTCGGTGCCTTCACGATCGGCTTCAGCTGCAACGATGCCAGCGATCTCTCTCGCATCGCCAAGATCATGATCACACCGATCGTCGGTGCCGAAGTAATCAGCGGCTCGACGCGGCTCAAGGCAGGCACGGCGACGAAGCTGGTTCTCAATATACTCACGACGGGAGCGATGGTGCGGATCGGTAAGACGTTTGGGAACCTGATGGTTGATTTGCGGGCAACGAATTCAAAACTCGCGCTCCGCTCGCGCCGGATTGTCGCGGACCTAACGAGCCTCGATGTAACTGCTGCCGGCAAGTTGCTCGACGAGTGCGGAGGAGAAGTGAAGACGGCAATTGTGGCACAGCTGAGTTCATCGACGCCGGAAGTCGCACGACAGTTGCTTCGCGACGCCGGTGGCCACTTGCGACAGGCCCTTGATACCAACTCGCGAGCTAAGTCATGAAGCACGGCGATTTAGTGCTGGGCGTCGAGGGCGGGGGCACGAAGACAATTGCTTGGCTGGCACCGCGCGATACGCCGCACGAAGCGAGTGTGCTCGGGAGAGGAAAGGCCGGCCCGTCGAATGTCCGATCCATCGGCTTCGAGGCTGCGATGCGAAACGTCGATCTCGCCATTCAGCTTGCGTTTGGAGAAGCAGCACTCGAACGCGGTACGGTGGCGAGCATTTGCATCGGACTCGCCGGAGCCGATCGCGATGCCGAACGAGTGCCGCTGCGACAGTGGGCCGAGCGCGAGCGACTCGCTGACCGCGTTATCGTGACCAACGACGCCATGCCATTGATCTACGCCGGCTGCGCCGATGGCTGTGGCATGGCGATCATTTCAGGTACGGGCTCCGTCGTCTTTGGTAGAGATCGAGCGGGACAAGTTGCCCGCTGCGGCGGTTGGGGGCCTCTGTTCGGCGATGAGGGGAGCGGCTATGCGATCGCGCTGGCCGGATTGCGAGCCGTCGCTCGCGCGGCGGATGGCCGCGGGCCTGAAACGATGCTACAAGCTTGCTTCTTGCAAGCATTCCGAGTTTCTGCTGCCAACGAGCTGATTCCCGCGATCTATTCGCCGAGTATCGATCGCGCACAAATCGCGACTCACGCGAACCTTGTCTTCGCAGCCGCTGCGGCGGGCGACACCGTTGCCAAAACAATTCTGGACGACGCAGCCGATCGATTGGGCGAGATGGTGTCCTCCGTGGCGAAGCAGATCGGTTTCACGAATACACCGATTCCACTGGCGCTGACTGGCGGCGTACTACTGAACCAAGAGGTTTATCGAGCTCGTCTGCTCAACACCCTCTCGCAGCGAGAGATTCACGTAGGTCTCGTCAAGCTCGTCCAAAATGCCGTCGCTGGGGCGGTGCTGATAGCCGCCGGCACCTAACGTACGAGTTCCTTCCGCCGCGGCATTCGCCTCCTCGCTCACCGTGTATAGTTCTCAGTCTTCGTCCCCTACGGAGAAACGAATGTGTCCATTGAGCCAATCGAGATTCTCTGGCGATTTCCTGTCGGGGTCACTGTAGCCAAAGATCGGATAACCATCGAGCGCCACAGCGACAGGATTCCCCACACCAACAATCTTCTCTAGATGCATAGGGGCGATGTGATAGTGGTAGTCGTCCACTCGGCCACAATGTCCGCCCCACTGGTCGAGTTCGCCAGCGAGAAGTGTATCGGTCTTGCCATCGTTCTTGATCGGATTAAAGATTGGCACGCCGTTCACCGCCAGCGCGGTCGCTCCACGGAAGAAGTGCGACTTCGCGGACATTGGATTCTTGGCGGGGACTGGATGCAACGGAATCCGCCAGGAATTGTCACCGAAGTAAGACTGCGGTAGCGGAACTTGTTGTTGCCAGGCGGTGATTCCGGTCATCATTGGATGATCCGGCATGCCGTTGGATTCAACATAGAGAAAGTCGTCGTCAAACCGGACTTTCACGGTTTCCTTGAAAGGATTAAACAGCTTTGCCAACTCGGGCGGATTCACTTCGACTTGTTGCCGCTGGACGACAAACTGGGTCTTCGGTTTTTCAGTATTGAGCCGAACGATCTTCTTCTGCGTTTGAGGCGAAGACGCGTGCGAGTGGCTTTCGTGAGCAAAGGTTGCATCTGTGGACACGGTTGCGATCACCGCCATGATCGCCAATACGAAGGGATGTTTCACGGGAATTTCTCCAAGCGTTGGTATCGGATTGTTGCCGCCGTCGGCCTATACTGAGGTAATCGAACGGTGGACTGCCAGGATTCGGCGGTCTGGTTCTGAGCGGCATTCAGGAGCGACAAAATGGAAACACAAGTGACCGGAATTCTTATCGACGGCGTTGTCCGATTGGACGAAGCGGTCGACATTCCCAATAACAGCCGCGTTCGTGTCGGCTTGCAATCGCTCGACGAATCGAAAGCTCGTTACGTCGAAGGGTTGAAGGCTTGGATTCAGACGTGTCAGGATCATCCGATCAACTCCGGTGGCCTAAGGTATACGCGGGACGAACTTCATGAACGCGATTGATACGAATGTGTTGATCTACTTCATTGACGAACTGGAACCAGCGAAGCAAAGGACCGCCATCAGCCTTTTGCAGTCTCTTGGAAGCGCGGAGGAATCGACCGTTCTTCCGTGGCAAGTTGGTGCTGAATTTCTCTGCTGCTTACGACGCTGGGAAAACGCAGGTCGAATCAACCGCGATGATACACTCCGCCATCTGAGCCAATTGGAAGCGGTGTTCACGTTCGTGTTCCCATCTCAATCCGTGCTTTCTGCCTCACTGGATCTTTCCGCGCGTTACAGTCTTTCGCATTGGGACAGCATGTTGCTTGCGGCGTGTATTCAAGCGGGTGTCGATACGTTGTATTCCGAAGACCTTGCGGGGGGAACAAAGTACGATTCCGTGACGGTCGAAAACCCGTTTGCGTGAACTCTGGTTTCATTGTTGTTGGCCACCGCTACGACGTTGTCCACCACGCGGACCGCCTCCACCGCGTTGCCCACCCTGCGGGACGACATCGGTCAGTCCGCGAAAGTCGGGGCGCTCCTTCCCGTCTGGAGGTGACTTCACAACGGTGCGGAACAAGACGAGGTTGTCCAGCTTCACGTCGTCTGACCAAATGAACTTGGCACCTTTGAAGTCGTGATCGAAGTACGGCTCCTTCGGTCCGACTTCTTCTTCGGCGTACTCTTTCGCATTCGGCCAATCGCTGTCGTCGAAATCGACCGCATACCGGTTCTCGGGAAGCGGAATATTCTCGACGCGTGGGTGTTTCAGATCTGAGTCGATCGGCTCTCAGGAGAACTTCATCAACTTGTGATTGCCAAGGAACAACGCCGAGTGTGGTCCGTCACCGCCTTGATAGTGCGGGATGTGGAACACCGTCTCTGTTCGTATGCGTGTGACGGTGGCTGCGCCAGTCGCGAGTAAGTGCGCGATGCTGCTGCCTCCGATGTCGCGAGGGAGTTTTGACGATGGAACACTCGCCCATCGGCAATACGTTGGAAAGTAGTCGTACCCAACGACTCGTTCATGGCACTAGGAATTCGCAGGAACTCCTGGCCCGCGAATCATCAGTGGTACGCGGATGTCATCTTCCCAGACACCGGCCTTTTGATCGAATTCGATTTCGACACGTTTCGGCCCGCGCACATCTTTCGACTTTCGAACGCCATTCAACCGTGAAAGAGCCGGTCCTGTCTGCAGCGGCCTCTTGTCGTCACGTCCCCCGGTCAATTCCATCAAACATGCGGTCTGTACCGGGAGCCCTTCTGATCATGGCCCCAGTTCAGAGAGTGGGCGTCGGGGGGGCCAAAATTCCCGAACGATTATGAAGTAAAGCTTCGAGACTCTATCAAGCTGCCCTTTCTCGGTTGTGGCCTCTCTTTACACAACCGCTCCCATCGAACAGAATACTGAAGTAATAAACGAACATGCGACCTCCGCTGGCCGGAGGTCGTTTTTTTGTCGCGAGCTGGAGAATGTCGAATGTCCGAGCGCATCCCCATGACCCAAGAGGGATACAACAAGATCAAGGCAGAAGTTGACCAGTTGGAGAGGGTCGAGATGCCTGTGATCGCCGAGAAGATCGCGGAAGCTCGCGCGGAGGGAGATCTCAAGGAAAACGCCGAGTATCACGGACAACGCGAGCGACAGGGGATGATGCAAGCGAAGATCAACCTCCTCAAAAGCAAACTCGCAAATGCGGCGATCGTCGATACATCCAAGATCCCAAAGGACGAAGTCGGTTTTGGGGCCACGGTGACCGTGAAGGATCTGGACTTCGACGATGAAGAAGATTTCACGTTGGTCGGTGCTGGTGAAGAGGACTACGACACGGGAAAGATCCTGATCTCCAGCCCGATCGGGCAGGGCCTGCTGGGTAAGAAAGTTGGAGAAGTCGCGGAAATCGAAGCGCCCAAGGGCACCATCAAATTCGAAGTCGTTTCGATTCGCTACGAGTAGCTCGCTCTCTCCGATCACATCGCAATCGCAATGTGCTGGAGCTCTCCAGCCTTAACGAAGCGGGCCGTCCGGACTCTCATCGGAACGACTGCGCCCCCTGTTGATCGAACAATATCGACGGGCAGCAATTGTTAATTTCGGAGGCCTGGAGAACATGCCGCGACTGCGGTGTCCGCGATGTTTACTGAGACTTTATCAGTTGGTCCGGAAGTTCTATTTATTAGTAGCCTGCCGGTTCGATCAATTCTAACGGTGAAGAATACCAGGCCCCAACGTTGATGGACCGGAGTGAGGTGCGCATCACGGGGTACGGCCCAAGAATCGGAGATTCAAGGATGAAGTTTGCAAAATTCACGCTCAGCTTGTTGGCCGTTGCTCTGTTCGCGGCAGCTCCAAGTTCGGCCTTCGCGGGAAATGGGTTGTTAGATGGCGGCTGCGGGTGTGCCTCCCAGAAGTCTTGTGGTTGCGGCGTGGCGCAGAAGGGCGGCCACGTCTTGCAGAAAGGGTACATCCATCAGAAAGGTTCCGTCGTCCAGCACGGACCCGTCCATCAAAAGGGCGAAATCTTTCAAAAAGGTGGCATCGCACAGAAGGGTTGCGGTGACAGTAAATGCGGTGGTTGCGGAAGTTGCTCGATCTGCCTCCCAAACATACTTCCAGCAATTGTGCATGGGATCGATGCCGTGCTGAACAAAGTCTTCTGCTGCGACGGTTGTGGTTCGTTGAAAGGTTGCGGTTGTGCAACGCAGAAGGGGTATGTCGCCCAAAAAGGCCACATCGCTCAGAAGGGCCACATCGCTCAGAAAGGCCACATCTCGCAGAAGGGCGACAGTTGTGGTTGTGGGAGTTCTCATGCAGCACCAAGCAATCCGTTTGTCGACGACCTTCAACCACCACCGGTGCTGGATATCGATGGGGACGCGCGGTTTACTCCACGCCGTCCGGTCGCACGCCCTGTCAACCATAACGTCGAACCACCGACCCGCTCGGTGATCAAAACCGTATCGGCAACTTCCCGCGAGCCGCGTGCTCTGCCCGCTGAACTTGTTTCGCCGCCCGAGCAAATCAGTGAGACGAGGACAACGATTCAAGAACGGCCAAGTGTGATCCGCACGAGTGTCACCACGAGCAGCGGCTTGGTTGTTCCGTCGAACCCACTTCGCTAAGCGATAATCGACAGCCACGTCGGTTACGCATTGAGAGCTTGATCGAGGTCGTCGCGAAGATCTTCAAAGTCTTCGAGCCCGACCGAGATCCTGATCAGTTCATCTCGAATCCCGAATGACAGCCGGTCGGCGGCGTCGTAACTCGCATGCGACATCGCCGCTGGCTGTTCGATCAGGGACTCAACCGCACCCAAGCTGACCGCCAGTTGAAACAGCTTGGTGGATTCAACGACTCGTTTGGTCTTCTCAAAGTCGCCAACCACTTCAAAGCTCAACATGGCGCCGAAGCCACCATCCATTTGCTGTGTCGCGAGGTTGTGACCCGTGTGCGACGATAGTCCTGGGTAGAGCACGCGCTGGATACGCGAGTCGGCTTCCAGAAACTCTGCCAATCGCTGTGCCGTCCGACATTGCTCTCGAACACGCAACTCCAAAGTCTTCAAGCCTCGCGACATCAGAAACGATTCGAACGGCCCGAGTACCGCCCCTGTGGCGTTTTGAATGAAGTACAACCTGTCGTACAACGCTTTATCCGCCACGACGAGTGCTCCGCCCAACGCATCGCTATGCCCGCCGAGATACTTCGTGGCCGAATGCATGACAATATCGATGCCCAGTTCCAGAGGACGCGTCAACACGGGAGTCGCGAAGGTATTGTCGACGGCGGTCAGTACTCCATGCCGCTTGGCAATCGCGACGCACGCTTTCAAGTCCGTGACCGACATCAAAGGATTGCCAGGCGACTCGAGCCAGAGCAACTTCGTCTGAGACGTGATGGCTCGCTCGAAGTTTTCCAAATCGCCGGTTGAGGTCAACGAAACCGTCACGCCCGACCGATTCAAGATCTTGTGTAGGAGCCGATAAGTCCCACCGTAAATGTCCGATCCCGCGACGATGTGATCACCTGTTTCCAGGAGCATCGTAACGCAGTGGGTCGCAGCCATGCCGGATGAGAACGCGAGAGCGGCAGTACCCGACTCGAGCGATGCCAGTGTTTGTTCGAGGTTTTTTCGCGTTGGATTCCCGCTCCTCGCGTAGTCGAACTCGCGCCACTCTCCGGCATGGTGTTGGACGAAGGTCGAAGCCACATGGATCGGTGGCACGACCGCACCCGTCTGCTCGTCTCGCTCGTTCCCGACGTGAATGGCTCGTGTGCGGAACTTCATGCTTTTAACGCCTGTTCCAGGTCAGCGATCAAATCCGCCGCGTCCTCGATGCCACATGAGTAGCGGATCATATTGTCGGGGATGCCAAACCGCCGTCGATCTTCCGGCGTGCATTCGTAGTAGCTCATGACCAGCGGCTGCTCGATCAACGATTCGACGCCACCCAAGCTCGGCGCAATGCGCGGGATCATGGCGGCATCGACAATGTTTGCGGTGGCCCGCCAATCGGCATCTTTCACTAGGAACGTGACCAGACCGCCAAAGCCGCGCATGGTTCGCTTGGCCACTTCGTGATACGTATGCGATTCAATGCCGGGGTAATAGACACGTTCGATACGCGGATGGCTGGCCAGGAACTCAGCCACAGCTTGACCGTTTGCGTTCTGCTGCTGCATCCGCAGCCCGAACGTCTTCAGTCCTCGTTCTAGCAAGTAGATGTTGTGGGCCGAGCTGATCGCACCCATGATGCCTCGCAGATTGCGAACGGGCTCCATCTGCTCCTTCGAGCCGATGATGACTCCGGCCAATAAGTCGTTGTGGCCTGCGAGGTACTTGGTTGCCGAGTGCAGCACATAGTCGACGCCATACTCCAGCGGCCGAACATTGTAAGGCGTGGCCAGCGTGGCATCGATCAGCGTTTCCACACCACGCCGCTTGCCGATTGCGGCAAATCGCTCCAAGTCGACAATGCTCAGATGCGGGTTCGTTGGCGACTCGCTGACCAGCAGCTTGGTGCGATCGTTAATGGCGGCTTCCATCGCGTCGTAGTCGCAAGCCTTTACTTGCCGCGTGACGACTCCGTAGCGCGCCAAGTGCTTCGAACAAAACTCGCGGCTGCGATGATAACACTCGTCGAAGAAGACAACTTCATCGCCGGCGTTCAACTTCGTCATCAGCAGCCCAACGATGGCCGCCATACCGCTGGCGAACAGCAACGCTTCTTCGCCGCCTTCGAGTTCCGCGAGCTTACGCTCGACCACTTTCTCGCCGGGATTGCCATAGCGACCATATTCCTCGCGAGGCTGTTTCTCTTCGATGTAGTCGATGATCGCTTGCGTGTTTGCGAACGTGAACGTCGAGGCACAGACGATCGGATCGGTAATCGAATCGGCGACCTTCTGATGTGCTTCCCCGGCGTGAACGGCGAGCGTGGATTCTCCGAGACGCCGTTTCTGAAGGCCGTTCTCGTGCGGATCGGATGATAAGCGAGTTTGCATGGCGAGGCTCCGAAGTGCTACTCAATTCGTCGCACAAGGACTCGCAGCGGCAGCCAATAAAAAACGCCGCGTTGCCATTTAACCTGGCGAACTGCGGCGGTTCAATGGCTCTTTAGCAGTGAAGGCTGCAAGCGGCCGCAAATCCCTGTGACGGTTGCATTGTAGTAGCCGGTCCAGCGGCAATCAACTCCCGAATTGGGAATTCCTTCAACTCTCCACAAACGATTGCCATGCGCCGCGACGCTGAGTACGCTTGTGTTGATGGAGGTGCGAGATGATCAATCAACGCGACGAGGAACTCGAAGCACTCGAAGAACAGTTTCCGCCCGCGTCCGGTGGCGCTTTTGCGGATGCCCGGGACAGTGTTCTTGCTTCGGGACAAAGTGTCCTGCAATCGGAAAACGGCGAGATCTTTGAAGTATCTCCCGACGGTACGCAGCGGTTTATCAAATCAATCGACCCGCCGATGAACGTCGTGCTTGGCCAGAAGATTGAACTGCCGTGAGGCGAGCGACTCCCCGCCTGCGCATGTTTGCCGGCCCGAACGGCTCCGGAAAGAGCACGCTGAAGAATGTCCTGGCAGACGTGTTGCTGGGGTTCTATCTGAATCCGGACGAAATCGAGTTGAGTGTTCGAACGAGTGGATTTCTCGATTTCGGTGACTACGGGCTCACCGTCGATGAAAGCGAAGTTGTTCCCCGCTTTGCAGGTTCTTCGTTGCTTCAGACTCACGGGATCGGCGAGGCGATGCGGCGGTTGCGTTTCGCAACGAACCGGCTGGATTTCTCGGGAGTGCCCGTCAACTCGTACGTGGCTTCCGTGGCAACCGACTTTTTGCGTCACAAGCCGCTGGAGGCGGGAAGCTCCTTCACTTTCGAGACGGTCATGTCGCACCGCAGTAAAGTGGATTTTCTCGCGACGGCGCAGCAGGCCGGCTTCCGGGCCTACCTCTACTACGTCGCCACCGACGACCCGGCGATCAACATTTCGCGCGTCCACAACCGTGTGGCAATGGGCGGACATGATGTTCCGGATGACAAGGTCGAAAGCCGGTACTACCGATCGCTGGACTTGCTGCTGGATGCGATTCGCAACACGAACCGCGCCTACGTCTTTGATAACTCTGGAAGCAGCGGCCCGGAGAACCGAACCTGGCTGGCGGAGATTACCGACGGCAAGCATTTGGAACTGAAGGTCGACCAGATTCCCGCTTGGTTTAGGAAGCATGTCCTCGATAAGGCAGGCACCGTCTGATGAACGACATTGGCAAACCGGAACGCGAAACGCAGCGGCGGGTGATTGCCCTGCTGGGCAACGAGCTGGGCTATCGCGTCCTCGGCGACTGGACCGATCACGACGGCAACCTGCGGCCTTCGTCATGCGGAGGGCAGCGGGAATGATCGGACTTATCGATTTCCTGGTTGCATCCGGACTACCGGTTGAAACAGGTGAGCAAGTGTCGCACCGTCGCCGAACCGTCAACGCCACGACGCAGCTTCGCGCTCGCTGCGAATCGTCGTTACAACGTCAGCACTGAATGAATAGCCTGAGATGCGGAGTCATCGCGATGGAACCAATCGAAGTAACTCGTCGTGGATTTGTCGGTGGCGCATTGGCGGCGGCGGTACTTTCCGGTACACGACATCAGTCTCAGTTGGCGGCCAGCCAAGATCAAAGCCGTCTCAATCTATATTGGGGCGACCTGCATAATCACAACGCCGTCGGTTACGCGACTGGCACTTTGGAACGATCCATCGACGTGGCGCGAGAGCATCTCGATTTCTTTGCGTTCACGGGACATGCGTCGTGGCACGACATGCCGAAGATGCCCGGTGATCGACACATGAAATGGGTCAATGGATTCGAAGTCCATTCGAATCATTGGCCCAAGACACGACGGATGATTCACGAGGCCAACACCGCCGATTTCGTGGCGCTGCTGGGATACGAGTGGCATTCGAGCATCTTCGGCGACTACTGCATGATCTTTCCGGAAGATCATCCCGAGTTATTCCTGCCCGACCACGTCGAGAAGTTGCTCGACTTTGCCGATGAGAACAACTGCCTGGCGATTCCACATCACGTCGGTTACAAGCAAGGCTGGCGGGGCGCGAACTTCGACCACTTTCGAGCCTCGACCAGCCCCGTCGTTGAAGTCTTCTCCGAACATGGCTGTACCGAAACGGACCGAGCGCCATTTCCAATGATTCGGCACAGTATCGGTGGGCGCTCGACGGCAAACACGATCGTGCCGCAACTGACGAAGGGAATGCGATTCGGTTTCGTTGCTTCGAGTGACAATCATCGCGGCTTCCCTGGCGCTTACGGCGAAGGAGTCGTCGGCGTTTGGGCCAAGGATCTCTCGCGAGCAAGTCTCTTCGAGGCAATACGAAGTCGCAGGACTTATGCCGCGACCGGCGACCGCATTGCATTGGAAGTTTCGCTCAACGGTAGGCCAATGGGGTCGGATGTCGCCAAGACGGCTGATCGCGAGATCGACATCCGCGTGGAAGCTCAAGATTCAATTGCCATGATCGAGTTGATTCGCAACGGCCAAACCATCCAGCGGCACTTCCCCGAGGATCACGCCAGCACATTAAAACTGCCAGGCCGCGCCAAGTGCCGCGTGCAATATGGCTGGGGGCCTTGGGCGGCGTTGGACTTGGGGAGAACGTGCCAGTGGGATCTGTCGCTGCGTCTGGACAAAGGGCGTTTCCTGCAAGCAACGCCGTGCTTTCAATCCGGCCCCTATGAAGAGGAAATGCGGGACCGTCTGCGAGCCGTCTCCGAACGCGAATTGCACTTGCAATCCTTCACGTCTCGCGTTCAATGCTATGCCGAAGATCCAACGAAAGCGGTGGTCTGCGAAATCGAAGGCGGTCCAGACTCGATGCTGACGTTGCAGCTGCGGCAGCCTGTCGAACAAACCGTTGCGACTCGTTTGGGCGATCTCGTTGAAGACAATGTGGTGACGTTCACCGGCGTTTTCACCAGCGAGAGTTTCATCGTCAATCGCCTCGTCGGGCCGACGGAATACGCCGCCAAGGTGCGCTGGACCGATCGCCGGCCAAACGCAGATGCCGATTGGTACTACGTTCGCGTGACGCAACATAACGGACAATTGGCTTGGTCGAGCCCAATCTGGGTTGGCTAAGCGAGCGGAAGTAAACGTCATGAAGTATCACGTCGACAGCATCCAGTTCTACCTCCGCGAAACGAAGCCGGCCCGTTTCGCTTCGGCGCTTGGTAAGGCAGCACAGAGCGATCGACCGCCGGAGCACGTCACCAGCCCGCTCTGTCACGCGAAGATGATCATATCGGATGACCGAGGCAACAAGTCGTGTGGCTGTTCGGCAGATCGGCTCTCGGTTCGATGGCTAGACAAACGACCGCATCGCGGTACCAGTCTCAAACTGCGGGAGCTTGTCGCTTTGATTCATGCGGCGAGGTTGAGCTATCTCGCTGCGCCCGACTTCGATTCACCATTTGCCTATTGGCTCGATCGGTATGCCGAGATTGCACAGGCTGGCCGAGCGGCTGATCAGGAAGACCTGACATCCTCCTTCGCTTCGGCGCTGCTCGAACGAGCGCTGCTCGATGCAGTTTGTCGATTGTCAAACAAGTCGATGTTCGACATGCTGCGCGAAGATCGAGTTGGCTTCCGTCCGGGGCTGCTGCACCGCGAGTTGCAAGGTATCGACTTCCGGAACGTCCTCCCGTCGCGCCCTGTTACCGAGATCAATATCCGCCACACCGTCGGGATCTTCGATCCGCTCACGGATGAAGATTGGCCTGCATCAGAGCGGCTGAACGATGGGCTGCCGGAAACGCTCGATGACTACATCAAGCAACAAGGCATCCGGTACTTCAAAGTGAAACTTTCGGGTGATGTCGAGGCTGACCTCCGGCGGCTTGCCCGGATCTGGGAAATCATGCCGATGGAGGCGGCACCGGCATTGACGCTCGATGCGAATGAAGCGTTCGGCGATCTCTCCACCTTTGCCGACTTCGTACGTCGTTTCGAGCGAGAGCAGCTGGGCCTGTTTCAACATGTGATGTACATCGAGCAACCGCTGCCTCGCGAACTGGCTTTGGATCGACAAGCAGCTCGCGTGATCCCTGAGATCGCGAAGACCAAGCCACTGATTATCGATGAGTCAGACGGTTCGTCGACCGCCTACCGCCAGGCACTGCAGATAGGCTATGCCGGCACTTCGCACAAGAATTGCAAAGGGTTCTTCAAATCGCTGGCCAACCTCGCCTTAGTCGCACACTTTGCCAGCGATGAGCGGCAGACGGTGCTCAGCGCCGAAGATCTTCAGAACTTGCCTGTCGTGCCGTTGCAACAAGATTTTGCCAGCGTCGGCATTCTCGGACTCGATCACTGCGAACGCAATGGACACCACTATAACATTGGTCTTTCAATGCTCTCCGACATCGATAAGCGGAACGCAACGCTGCGGCACCCTGATCTTTACGAGCAGCGAGGCGACGAATGGTTTCTGCGCATCCGAGAGGGACGCGTCCAATGTACGAGCTTGCACGGTCCTGGGTTTGGAGTTGTTGACGAACCTGACTGGTCTTCCATGCAAGACCTTGATCGTTGGATCAACGAGCGGCATCCCGCCTAACGCCCGATTGCGCTAACTGGCAGGCCGTCATTCGACGGTGGCATTCTGGTCGGCAGTGCTGGCATCCGTCGATCGCGATTTGCCAAAAGTCGGAGTCACTTGATCGATAGCACGAGATAGATACGCACCGAGATCGACACGTGTCCCGGCAGCAGCGTCCGGTCCGCGAAACCAAG
The DNA here is from genome assembly GCA_963204995.1 of Planctomycetota bacterium. GTDB lineage: Bacteria > Planctomycetota > Planctomycetia > Pirellulales > Pirellulaceae. The sequence goes on from CAUJKL010000349.1 coordinate 15,217, forward strand.
CGAAGTTCAACATGAAACCCCAGAAGGCCAGTCCTGCGACGATTGCGACCATTAACAAAGAACCGGCAGAAGTAGAACCTCCGGTCGCTTGCTCGAACTTGCGGCCGCCCGATTTCACCAGACGCGCGTCGCGCGGGTCGGGCAGGTCCGCCAAACGAATCAAGCCCAGCGAGGTCTGGCCGTCACACGTTTTTCGATGAACTACCTGAGCTTGAAACCAGCCTGCGGAAGTGCGCATGAGAAGGACTTTGCCTTCGCGAACTCGCAGGTTCCCTTTGGCGGTTACTGAGAATCCACCAGCGGATTGGTTGGTTAACGCGACAATAAATTTACGCTGTCCGAGTTTAATTACGGCCTTTTGGCTGTCGTCGGTCGTCGGGCAGCGATAGCTTTTTCGTTGTTCGGTAGTCATATTTTCGGTATCTCCCTCGCTCGTTAAAGATAGGATGCAACTGAAGCTCTGTAAAAGCGAGAATGCGATGTTAGCTACGAAGTGGTATCCCGTCGTTTGAAAAGGTCTAGCAACGCCGGTCGTAACGATCGTGCGGGTGTGGGAGCGGCGTGGTCGCGAGCGGACAAGAGTTGTTAGTAGACGACACCTGCATGTCCTGATAGGCTCACCACATGGTCACCACCATTCAGCACATCGAACAGGTCATCGCCACGATGCGTGAGGCGACGGCGCATAACGTGGCTACGCCGGCCTGCGTTGGTTGCGTAATTGAATTAGGGGACGAACTTGCTGACGACGTTCTAATTGCGGCGGACTTGCATGGAAATCGGATCAATTTTGAAAAGCTTCTCAAGGCGGCGGGTCTGGCAAACAATCCGCGTCGCCATCTAGTCATGCAGGAGGTTTGTCACGGCGGACCGACCTACCCGTCCGGAGGCTGCATGTCACATTTGCTGCTGGAGGATATTGCGAGTCTCAAGAACGAGTTTCCCGATCGGTTCCATTTCATGCTCAGCAACCACGAACTCGCCGAGTTGACGGATTTTGCCATCATGAAGTCCGGCAGGATGTTGAACCTGGCTTTTCGGGAGGGCTTGCAGCAACTGTACGGCGATCGTGCCGAGGAAGTAAGGCAGGCGTACTTGGAGTTCCTAGCCAGTTGCCCAATCGCCGTCAGATTGGCATCCGGGGTTTTCATCAGCCACAGCATTCCAGAGAACGTCGATCGCAACGGCTATGACATTGAGATCTTCAGCCGTCGGCTCGAAAGTCGAGACTTCCGCCCCCGCGGGCCAGTCTTTCGTC
>CAUJKL010000350.1 GCA_963204995.1 Planctomycetota bacterium
CTGCCATCGCCGAAAGCGAATTCGCCACCCCCGGGGTGATAGCTCCCGAAGCCGCCGACTGCGAGCGGATCACTTGAGTCTTGAGTTTCTGCCGGCAAGCCGCGCTGGTTCCGAGATCGCCCTGCGTTGAATGGCGCTCCGGTGTTGCGGAGTGTCCAGCGTGTGCCGGACATCCAGCCCAGATCCTTCTGTGCTTCCGCAATTCTCTCGCCAATGAAAATTGTGTGCGACGTACCGTCCGAGATCTGCTCGTAGTCGACACTGGAATTCAGAAAAAAGACGCCGTTGTTCGTGATATCGATCGGCTGTTCCTGATCGTGATGAAGTCCCGCATAAGTTGTTGTACTCACCTCTCCACCGGCCCGAGGATCAGAAGGGCAGCTGAGAATGTCAATTCTGACATCACGTACAGGTTTATTCTTCTCGTCATACACGCTCACGCTAAAGTCGATGTGCTGGTAAGCGTTTTGTTCTTCCATGTAAGGCAGTAACTTCGCCAGCCAGTTGTGATGATAGCCCTGCGCAACATTCACGATCGGTCCAGTCTCGGCGATCGTTCCCGGTGGATATACACGAAACGCTGACTCGTAACCCTGCACTGCGATCGCGAGTTGGGCTAAGTTGTTCGTACAGCTCATTCGGCGAGCTGCCTCCCGAGCTGCCTGCACAGCGGGCAGCAGCAATGCCACCAGAATGCCGATAATCGCGATCACTACCAACAGTTCGACCAAGGTAAACGCTTTCGTTTGTTTGTATTTCATGACGAGCCTCCTGGGCATGCAATTGGATTGTACTGGGGATCAGCGTGGTAGTTCGTGTGACTTGCCAACGAGCAGTTCACGGTGTTGGATAGTTTTCTTTAATGCGTTGCTGGGGTACGTGGCTTCGACAGTGATTCGCAGCTCGGTGTCGGCTGCCGCAATCGCATCGACTTGGATGATCGCCACACCGAAGTATGTTCCGCCGAGATCATCCGCTGGAACTTGCCAAGTTTCACCTTGGTATTCAGGTTCGTTTGTCAGCCGGTATACAGCGCGTTGCATCGCGGACTCGGCGAGCCAAAAGGCCTGTTGTTGCTGCTCGCTGTGGCGAACCAACTGCCGTCTCGCGAGGAAGGCGTTCGCAAGTGCCGCACCCAAGAGCATCACAATGAGTAACGCCACGAGCACCATCGCGAGGATCATTCCCGACCGCGGTCGATGACTTCGCCGTTGGTCACTTTGGCGATTTGTTTGTGTGCGGCGAGTCATAACGAGGCTTCCGTAGTTGTGGCAGCGGCGACCGGGGTTGTGGCTACCGCCGCTTTGATGCGCTGGATGCGAGTTGACTGTGAACGTCCATCTCGCGATGTTAGGCTCACGACAATCAATGAAGGCTCTGCCGACGATCGCAGTTCCCATTGTTCTGTCACGCGACCAACGCGAAATACATCTCGATGCAATATCGCTTCATCCTTCCGAACGACTCGGTAAACACCTTCGTCAGACACGCCGTAATGAATGTTCCGCTCATTCCTGTTTGCTAGAACAAGCTCGTTGCCGCCTGCGGCCCGGTCGAGCAAGTTCGCCGAGTGTGCGGTATGGGCGTCAAGTCGTAGTCGCATCGCCAAACGACTCATCGCGTGTTCATGCTGCAGTTCGTCACGAAGGCGGTGATCGGCTCGGTACAGCGTATACAAGACGCATGTAATGCTTAGCCAGACCAGCGACAATATGGTCAAGACAACCGTCAACTCAATTAGGGTAAAGCCAGTGCGTCGTTGTCTCATTACTCGGACTCTCCAGGAGGATATCGCCACGCCACCAACCGCAGTGGCAACGCGCGCTGGTCTTGCCCGACGAGCCAATCGATTTCGACGTTGATTCGTTTGCCCCTTCCAGCGGGCTCCGCGGCAACGGTGAGGTTCAGCCGCGGCTCACGAAGGATCAAACTACACTCGTCCGACAACTTCAAAGCGGCCAAGTCCTCTTCGTTCACTTTATCCCAGGGAATTACCGCGATCTCTTCCAGCAAATTGCCAGCTTCATGCATTGCGGCTGAGCGTCGGTCGATGTCGCGCCGCTGGTGCGAGATGACCGCCACCACTTGTGCCGCCCCAGCGATCACGGCCGTCGCGATGATGATCGCCATGGTGGCTTCGTGCGTGATCGTGCCCCGACGGCACTTGTTGTGGAATGGTTTAGGGATGTTCATGCGAGCCCACCAATCATGGCCACTAAAGGCATTAAGAGACCGACCGTGATAAACAGCACCATCAGTCCGAGCAGTAATAGGGCGACCGGGAAGGCGATATTCATAAAGGCACGAAGTCGATATGCAGCCCGCCGCATCCCGCTGTTGGCCATTTCGTCCAGTGTCCAATCCAGGTTGCCGACACGCTCAGCGGTCTTGAACAGAGCGCTCTCGCTCGGTCGAATCAATCCCGCGGAACGCAGGCTCTCACACCAATTTGCACCACGATCAATGCGACTCGAAGCGTGTTCTAATCGAATGCGGACCCGGTGTTGTGGAAACCGGATTGCCAATGTGCGGATCGCTTCGGCCAGCGGACGCTGCTGCCGCACCGCCGTCGCCAGCCACCGGAGCACGATCGCACAATCGGCCGACCACCACAGACGATTCACCAGCGGGAGACTGTGTGCCGAGATGCCCATGTACGAACACAGACCAACCACGAGAAACCAGAGCCACACGACAAACAGCGGCAGCAGCAACGGCCATCCGCTAGCCAAAAGGTCGCAGACCTCGATCAGCCAGCTCGTCGCCACCGGCAACTCCATATCGAACTCGCTGAACATCTTTTTAAAAATCGGAATGATCTTGATCATCAAAAACGTCACCGCCAAGATGCTGAATAAGATGACAAACGCCACATAGAAAAGCTTCTCCAACGTCCAACGTAGGGCCGCTTCGCTTTCGTCGATCTGTCCCGCCGCATGTCGCAACGCTGCGCCGAGGTTCCCCGATTCCTGCCCCAGATCCGCCGCCAATATGATCGCCGAGGGCACAAATGTCTTCGATCGTTTCAAGGCCAGCGAGAGCGGAACGCCGGCTTCCAAATAGTCGGCCAACAGTGTCGAACGTCGACCAATGCGGTCGTTGCGTTCTTCGGCGAACGCTCGGGCTGCCGATTCGAGTGGAATGCCGCGTTCTGCTGCCACCGTCAACGCCCAAACCAACGATTGTTGCTCGGCCGCGAAGTATCGTACGACCGTCGAGACCAACACCACGATCGCCGCCAGCCAAAGAAACAACGCGAACACATGCGACATGAATACGAGCGTGACGAGAAGGCCGGCCAGCAGCATCGCCCAGCCTGCCATTCGCAGTACGATTCCCACCAAATCATTGCTGGTTGCGAAGCTGTCGATGCGGCAGGCCGCGATCCACAGCAGCATCAGCCCCAAGGCAATCGAGGCCAGCGGTCCTAAGGCGGCGATAGTTGTGTCGAACATAAAATGCACTACTAACTGAGGCCCTGGATTAAGTTGATGAGCGGCGCGAACAACGCGCCGATAACCATGACGACGCCACAGGCAATGACAACGAAGAGGAGCGGCGGCAAGACGGATTGCAGCAGCAACGCCCGCACGCGGACGCGGCGATCGAACAACTCGCGTGCCGTCCCGAACGCTTCGTCCAAGGAACCCACGCGTTCGCCCCAACGAACTAACGGAACTAGCGAGAAGGGCAGCGGTCGGCTCGTGGCAAGCAACTCGGACAATGACTGCCCTTCCGCAGTGCGTTCTCCTAACTCGGTGGCAATCTGACCGACGTACGCGTTCTCGATGCCCGCCGCCGACAGCCGCAACGCATCGGGCAACGACACTTGATTCTTGATCAGCACACTCAATAGACTGCACCACTCGGCGAGCGCCGCCCAGTGCGAAAGAGGCCCAACGACTGGTATGCCGGCGATCATTCGCGACCAGTGAGCACGAGGCAAAGTGAGGCGGAGCAGTGTCGTTAACGCGACGGTCCCGACCGCGATGCAACCAAAAAATGTCAGTCCGTACTCCCGCCACCAGATGAGCAACCGAGTGCTGAACGGGAGCGTCAACTCGAATTCCTCAAACATTTGGGTGAATGGCACAGACACGAAGCAGATGACGACTAGGCTTAGGAGCGCGGCGAGGCAAACGACAAACAGCGGATACGCAAAGCCTTGTGTGATACTCTTTCGTAACTCGCGAGCCGATCGCTGGTGTTCCAAGAGTTCCCCAAGTGCCGCACCCAGCTTCCCTGTCTTCGTGGCGGCTAAGACGAGTCCGGCCACGTGCGGTGGAAAAAGATCCCCCGAATTCGCAATGACTTCGTCCAGCGACTGGCCATTCTCAACGCGATTGGCAATTTCGTGCATGGCCGCGGCAACGCGACGATTTCCGCACTCGTCGGCGGCCGCGCGAAGTCCCGCGGCCAGCGGAAGCGACATGTTGGTGAGCTGTGCAAGTCGGCTGGTGACTTGTTGCGACTCGGCCGTCGAAAGTGTCGCAGGCGTTTCGCGCGGAGTGCGCTTCAATTCCTCGACCTGCAAACCTCGCGACTCAAGCAGTTGTCGAGCCTCAATCTCGGTGGCCGCATCGAGTTCGTCGGTGATTTGTTCACCCTGACCATCGCGCGCTTTGTATTGGTAACGAGGCACTAGAGTGGACTCCCCAATTCAATGAGCAGCTTGTAGATGGGGCGAAAGACCGCGAGAGCCTGCAAGAGAACTACAGAGCCTCCCACGACCGCCGTGAGCGCGATCGGAAGGTAGACGGTCGCCCAACTGGCGGCTCGTTCGGCGCGCTGACGATACTGTTGGGCCATGTCGGAGAGCGTTTGTGCCAAGTTCTCCGGTTCCCCTCCCACGGTCATCAGCCAACCGAGCAAAGGCGGAAAGGCCTTGAGGTTCTCGTCGCCGACGGCGAGCGTCTCGCCTCGTTCGAGTTGGCCCGCGAGAACTTTTGAACTGCGTTCCAAGTTCGTGTCGCCCGATGCCGCGCCTGCCAATCTCATAGCTTCGTGCAACGGCACCTGCTGCCGTATGAGCAAGGCTAGTATCTCGGCAAAGGCAGCCACACGTCCGGCTCGCAAGGAACCAAACGTGGCGGAACAGAAACCCGACCCGCGCCCCACGCTAGTTGTCGACTTTGGCAGCACCGCACGACCGGTGCGATACCACCACACCGAACCTAGAATCGTGGCCATCACGGGAACCGAAATGCCCCACCAATTCACGCTCGCGCCCAGCGATACAAGCCAGCTCAAGAAGGGATCGCTCGACGAAGTCAGATCCTCGTACGCACCGAGCGTGATCGGGGCCAAAGTCGTTGTCAGCATGACGAAGGACGCGTACGCCAGAATCATGATGATGATCGGATACAGGAGTGCCAACCCGAACGCCCGACGCAGCTCCGCGACCCGGCTACCGGTCGTCGACATCGACTCGAGAGCCGACGACAGTTTCCCGGATCGTAAGCCAGCTTGCACAACCGCTCGCCACAGCGGCGGAAAGCGATCCTCGTGGTTCGTAAGAATCCGATCTAGACTCTCGCCCGCGCTGATTCGTTCGCTGAGAAAACTCGCCATGCGCCCCAATCGCCCCGGCATCTCCTGCCCCAGGGTCGAGAGCCCCGCTTCCAACGGAATTCCGGCTCGGACGAGCGCTGCCATTTCGTCATTGAGAGCAACCAGCTGCTCCAGCGAAATGGTCTGAACCGAATTGGTGCTGCGACTCGCCAACGAATTGACCTCCAGGACAGTACACGTGCCGGCACGTACTCACACGACCAACGTGTAGGTACGTGGCAAGGCCCGGCAACGTGTGCGTAATAGTTGTTCCTGAGTTCCTTAACGACGCAACGCCACAGAGCGCGCGCAAAATTTCGGAAAAATGTTTCAACCTGAAACTTGGGAGCACAAGGGGCTTTCGGGCCGAAGGGTCGGTACAACCCGTGCCGGAGCAGTAAAGCCCCGGAATCGTTTGCAATTTGAGCCCCAAACCCCGACAGGGGCGACACAGTTAACGAACCGACTCACTACTGACGTTTACTTCCGCGAACAATTGGAGCGACCGGCCATAAGCCATACTCTGCACATCCGTTTGCACCCGCGCGGTCTGCGTAGGAGACGGGTCGCTTAACTGCAAGCCCATGTCATGACAGTAGCAGAAGGACGCCCCTACTCGCCCAAGCTGCCAAGTCCCGCCAAGAACTCGCTCATCTCGCCGGCCGCGTGCGAGTTGCCTTGTTGGCGAGCTTGCTCGATCCCGACGCGCAAGACGTCGCGGGCTTCGGCGATTCGATCCTGCTTCGTTAGCTGCTGCCCGGCCATGAAGAAGGACGGCACATGGGGCGGTTCATCCGCCATCAAGCCGCGAAGAAACTCCAGGCTGCGTTCGTGGTCGCCTTCCTTTTCGTATTCCATCGCGAGCGCATAACGCAAGAACTGGTCATTCGGCTCGGTCGCTAGCATGGCTTCGAATTTTTCGCGTCGCGTGGGAATACTCACTCGTTTCTCCTGGGAAAGTGGCCGTGGTTGATCTTACCGAACCTGGCTCTTCCTCGCGAGGAGCGGCGTAATCAGAAAAATCGTCAAAGTCGCCTAAACTTACGCAGCCCGCAAAGTCGATAACGAACTCGCGCAAGGACTGTCATACGGTTTTCCAAGGGATGGAACTATGTCTCGACGAGTGATAACGATAGCAGCGATCGTACTTGGGTGTGGAGCCCTCGTTGCCTATGTTCGAGCTCAGGATGCTGCCACACGCAGTGTTTTGCGTTCAATCAACGACTCCAACCAAGAGCCGACGCTGGCCAGTCCTCCGACATCGGCGCGGCGCATGCAAGAGTCGACCTCCGATGCCAGCAACTCGCGTTATAGCATCGGCGATGCAGGCGAGGCTGCCGCTCCGCCGACAACAGGCCGCCGTATGAGCCTGGCAGATCGACTGCAGCAAGTGCGAGAATCCGCGACGCAAGTGACCGAGGAATCTCCACGTGCCCTTCCAGGTGGCGCATCGGTGACGAGCCCGGTACTGGCGAACCCTGTGACGGCAGTTCCCACGAATCGAGAGCCGGCAATGTCAGACGCTGGACAAGGTACGAGTGTGGTTAGCCCATCACGCGTCGCCGATGAACGCGGCGCGATCTCCTCGCAACGTTATGGCGATGACGCGGCTAGCACACCCTACTCAGCACGTCGCATCCCTCGCGCACCAGTCCCATCTGCCCCCACTTACGAACAACCTACTAACGAAGGCCCCAGTGCCGAGCAATCGCCAAGTGACTATACCGACGAGCCGCCTACCTTTGAAGAGCCAGCCGCTGCGGCACCGTCCGATACCGCTCCCAGCTTCAGCCAACCCCCAACGATCCTTGGGACTCCGCAAACAGGTGCGGCTCGACCGCGAGTTTCATCGCGGCCGATTTCTGGTTCAGGTTCGCTCCTGAGCAGTGTTGGCCCGCAGATTCGGGTCGAAACCGTCGGTCCACGATCGGTGATGGTTGGCAAACCGGCCGAATACACGATCACCGTATCAAATACGGGAGCGGTTGCCGCGAGCGAGCTGTATGTTCGCGTGTCGCTACCATCGTGGGTGGAAGTGCAGGCCGACAACGTCAGCTCGGGTGCAACGCAAACGCAGGCGGAAGCTCCTGGTCAACTGAAGCTGGTTTGGACCTTCGAGCAAATCGAGCCACAGTCACAGCAAACTCTGAAGCTGCTCGCCCGGCCGAACACCAATCGTCCGTTTGATCTGATGGTGGATTGGACACTGCGTCCGATTTCCGGCGTAACTCAAATTGAGGTCCAGCAACCACGGCTCGAAATGGCAGTCTTCGGCCCGAAGAATGTTTTATATGGCGAGTCTGCCGTCTACACGATTCAGCTGACGAATCCGGGCACCGGCAGTGCGGAAAACGTTGCGCTCGAATTCAGCTATGGAACGCGACGGCTTGAAAAGAAGATCATCGGCAACATCGCTCCGGGTGAGCAGAACGAGGTCAATGTCGAGTTGACGGCTCAGCAAGCGGGTCAGTTGCGAGTCGCTGCTGTGGCGACCGCCGATGGTGGACTGAAAGCGGAAGCCAACGAAGAGATCCTCGTCCGTCGCGCTGAACTCGAAGTCGCCGTGACCGGTTCGAGCCTCAAGTTCGCTGGCGGCGTCTCGACGTACAAAGTGCGCGTGAAGAATATTGGTGACGCGACTGCTAACTCTGTGGCCGCGTCGATCGTCCTGCCACCGGGTGCGATCATGGTCGGAGCGCAGGGCAAGGAGTCGGGCAGCGTTCTGCAAGACATTGGAGCACTACTTCCTGGAGCCGAGCGAGTGATCGGCGTTCAGTGTCAACTGATGATGCCAGGCGAGAATCGCATCGACGCCGTCGTGAAGAGTGAGGGAGGGCTTGAGAAATCGGCGTCCTTCACCACTCGCGTGGAAGCTCTGGCGGATCTGAAGCTGACGGTCAGCGATCCAAGCGGCCCGACGCCTCTCGGAACGAACGCGATCTACGAAGTTCACATCACCAACCGAGGATCGAAGGCCGCCGAACGGATCAAGATCGTCGCCCAGTTCTCGGAAGGTGTCGAGCCTCAGGAAGCCAATGGCGGAGCGGCGGACATCGTCCCGGGACAAGTGCTGTTCCACCCGATCTCGCGGATCGAGCCCGGTGCCGAGTTGGTTCTGAAGATCATCGCCAAGGCCGACAAGGCTGGTAATCACCGCTTCCGCGCGGAGCTGACTGCCGGTGATCCGGACACTCGGTTGATTGCGGAAGAGTCGACCTACTACTTCGGAGAAGACGCGACTCGCACCGCCGCTCAACCAGCGACGGAAGCAGCTACGCGATAACGCTTCGTAACCGGGACAGTCGACGCCCGATCTAAAAGCTCTGCCCGTGACACCGGTGAGGAATCACCTCGCAAGTGTCGCGGGCTTTTTCATGCGCGAGTGACAACGCAGCGGTCTGCTTTACATCGCCGTACGGTTGTGCAATAACGCCTTGCATTACAGCCCGGTCGTACAGTCAATGATCAAGAGGTTACCACTTATGTCTTTCGAGAATCCTTACCAGGCACCGCAGTCTGACGCGGCGATTCAAGCGGAGTTTGCGGATGGCGGATTGTGGCAGAGCGGAAGGCTGCTCGTCATGCGCAAAGATGCCAAACTTCCAGATCGCTGCGTCAAGAGTAACGAACCAACAACTAGGCGTCTGAAGCGTGCTCTGATTTGGCATCATCCGGCGGTGTATATCGCGCTGCTGGCGAATCTCATTATTTATGCGATTCTGGCGATTTGCCTGCAGAAGAAGGCCACGATTTTCATTGGGTTGAGCGACGAATGGTTCTGGAAACGGCGACGAGCCATCCTGATTGGCTGGGGCTCGGTACTGCTGTCGATCGGTTTGTTCATCGTGAGCTTGATAAACGTGGATCAGAACGGGGCCTTCGGGTGGCTGATCCTGGCATCCGTCGTGTGGTTTCTGACGGGGACGATCTACGGCTTGATGGCTTCTCGCATGGTTGTTGCCACGCGGATCGACGACACCTTTGTGTGGCTTAAAGGTGTCAACCGAGAGTTCCTCGCCGCACTGCCACATTGGCCGAATTAGCCAGGGACGAACGGTGCCACGATCGGGCTTCGACTCAGGGCGCGATCGTCATTCCGCTGGTGCTGGCGCTTTCGCTTCCTCCGGCGTCACCGCTTCCGTTTCTGGCGGTTCGTTCGATGGAGACTCCGGGGACTCCTTGGGCAAAGCGGAATCGTCGGTTGCCGGTTGACCTTCTCCCGCGCCCTCTTCAACAACTTCCCCTTCGCTCTTGGCGACGCGCGGCTTCAAGACGATCTTGTCGTTCTCGATGGAGATGCTTTCAATCCGCCGCAGCGTGGCTGCGACTTCCGGATCTTTGTAGGCGTCTTTGGCAAGGTTCTCCTTGCCCATGCCATCGATGAATTGTTGCGGAAGCTTCTCGCCTTTAACTTCGGCGTCCTGCAATGTCACGATCAGCACGCCGTTTTCCAACGACACCTCAAAGGTCGCTGAGGCATTAAAGAACCGACCTTTGCCACCGGGAAGGAAATCGGTCGGAATGCTCACGTCGCCCGAGACCTCTCCGTCGGCGATCCTGACAAACACTTTGCCTCGCATGTCCTCGTCTTGAGTGATCAGGGCGTTCAGCTCCTGAGCGGTCAGCACGAGATCCTCTGGCGTGTCGCCCGCTTCGATCGTCTCTTTGAAAGCGTCGATGCGAGCTTGAATCGCCGCCAACTCTTCGTCGGACAGTTCGACGACCGGCAGGTTCGCCGGAGCATCCGCCGTGTACCGCTTCACTTGTGCCGTGAACCACCAATACGCCCCGAAGCCACCTCCAACCACCACGATGGCCGTCAGCAGAAAGACACCGAGACAACCGTAAAGACAACAGCTGCTCGACGATTTCTTTTCGCCCGCCACTTGATAAGGATTCTCTGATTGAGTTTCGTTTGTATTCGGATCGCTCATCGATCACTCCTGGCGAAGGTAAAGTAGCGGTGAATCCAAGTGCCTCGTGAAATCTAAAGGCGAGTCTACCAGCTAAAGAGGGCTTGGCAAGGCAGTGCGGAATACAATCCAAGCACCAATCGCGTACATTTGCGAGTGCCATGATCAGCGTCGAGATATTCAGCTGGCGGCCAGCCGTCGTGTGCGGAGCAGCAGGCTGTTCGAGACCACCGAAATGCTGCTCAATGCCATCGCAGCCGCAGCCAGCGAGGGCGGAACGCGCAGCCCGAAGAGCGGAATGAATGCACCCGTGGCAAGGGGAATCAGTGCAATATTATAGACGAACGCCCAGCCGAGATTCTGCACGATCGTGCGGCGAGTTTGGCGGGCGAGCTTCAACGTCATGGGGATCGCTAACAGGTCGCGACCAACGAGGACGATGTCCGCTGACTCGATAGCGACATCCGCCCCCGAGCCAATCGCGATGCCAAGGTTCGCGGTCGTAATCGCCGCGGCATCATTGATGCCGTCGCCGACCATCGCCACGACTTCGCCTTGCTGTTGCAGTTGTCGAATTACCCCTTCCTTCTCGTCGGGCTTGACCTCCGCAATGACTTCAACGACGCCAACTTGCTTGGCGACTGCATGAGCCGTCGGGGCTTTGTCTCCGGTGAGCATGATGACTTTCAAGCCCAACTTCTGTAACGCCGCGATCGCTTTGCGGCTTGTCGGTGGGATCGCATCCGCAACGAAAATCGTGCCTACGTGATCTGCGTTGCGAGCCACCAACAAGGCGGTTTCTCCCGATGCACGCCGTTGATTGACGTTTGCGAGCGTCGACTCTGGCAAGCTGGCCCCCACACGCTCCATTAACCGTTCATTCCCAATCGCAACTCGCAAACCGTTGATGTCCGCCGCGATCCCTTCGCCGGGCCAAGTCTGTAAGTGATCCGCTGGTGCCAGTTGAAGCTCATGTGCATGGGCGTAATCGATGACAGAGCGGCCCAGCGGATGAGTCGTCAATTGCTCGACGGCTGCGGCCTCGGCAACGAAACTCCTTTCGTCGACGCCATCATTCACTGACACCGCAACGACGGTCGGCTTACCGGCTGTGATCGTCCCTGTCTTGTCGAGCACGATCGTCGTCAATTGACCGCCGAGTTCCAATGAGCGAGCGTCTTTGATGAGAATCCCCAGCTCAGCACCTCGACCGCTAGCCACGAGGA
>CAUJKL010000351.1 GCA_963204995.1 Planctomycetota bacterium
CGACCAGCCTGGCAGTGATCTGTCCCGAGACGGGAACGATTTCGCCGAAGGTATTCCTTGGGAAAACGCGGATTTCGACGCCGTCGATGGCAGCGTCCTGATCCCAATTCGCGACGCGCGCTTCCACATCTAACGACACGACGCGCGTCGCCGCGTTGGCTTGTTGGATCGAACGAATGACGGGCGTCGTCACGTTCGCAACCGCTTCGCGAGTCGGCACTGGCAAGGCGTTCGGATCAGGTTCCTGAGGGCGAAATTCGTCAACTCGCTTGGAGAATCCTTCGACCGGTAGCCGCTCGCCGTTGGCATTCACCGCCTTGATATGTTTCCAATCGGCAGATGTCGCGACGACGAACGTCGACGACATCGATCGCAGCCACAACCGTTCGTCGTTCGTCCGCGGATCAACTTCCCCTGCCAGCATCCTGCCGTCTTCCAACCAGATAACAACCAGAGGGCCGGCCTGTGCGGACGCGCTGAAGGCCCCAAGCAAGAACAGGCAGAACGCGATGAGTGTGGAGCGGGACATGACGAGATCTCCTGAAGCTGACGAGATCTCTTACTTAGGCATTCTGAGTGCCAGCGTACGTCAGGAAACGGGACGTCCCGTCGTAAGCTCAGTCATTCACAACACTTCACGCTCAAAAGTCGCCGTTCGTAAACGCCCAGCCCAACGTTGCCAAATGCGAACATGATGCGAAATGGCAACCTCAACTGCTGGCGCGTCCTGGAACCGGCAGCCCCATTTCACCCAACAACATCCGAATGTCGGCCCACGTATCTTTTTTAGCCGCCGGATTTCGAAGCAGGTACGACGGGTGATAGGTGACGACCACCTTGGCACCTCGATACTCGTGAAACGTTCCGCGCAGCTTGCCCACAGCGACGGTCGTCTCCAACAAGTTCTGCGCGGCAACGGTACCAAGACAGCAAATGAACTTGGGTTTGATGATCTCTAACTGCCGCTCGAAGAACGCACGGCAATTCGCAGACTCTTCAGGGCTCGGGTTGCGATTATCCGGTGGGCGACATTTCAGGACATTCAAAATGTAAACGTCTGCCCGCTTCAGCCCCATTCCCTTTTCAATAATATCGTTCAGCATCTTTCCAGCTCGGCCCACAAACGGCTCGCCCGTCCGATCCTCGTCGGCACCAGGAGCTTCGCCGAAAAAACACAACTTCGCATTGGGATCGCCGACACCAAAGACGGTTTGCGTCCGCGAACGGGCCAACTCCTCGCACCGCGTGCAAGCGGCAACTTCCTTCTGAATGATGGACAACGCGGAGGCTTTGTCCTTCGAGCTTCCTTTCTTCATGACTTCGGGTCTTTCCTGCTCGGTGAGGCGGGGCGGCGGGAGGGCTTCTGGAGCGGCGGGTGTCGGAACTGGTTCCGGAATTGGAACTTCGATCGGCGTGGCCACGCGGCGCGGCAGCTGCGTAACGCCCGCGCGACCGAGCGACTCCAATCGCTGGATGACAATCCGCTTGATGCGGTCCATTGACGCGTCTGTTTGATCCATCGTCCGCTTCGCAACGCTAGGGTGATTGGGCTCGATTTCCCAAGGGAGTTCGCCCAGTATAAACCTGCTGACACCAACCCGCGATGAGGGGCGAGCCGGGCTGAGGGATCGCCCGCCTGTCGCGGTAACGAATCCCCAACTATGATAATAGACTCGGTTTTTCTTCCGCTCCCTGCCAGCTCCCCTACAGCGATGAGTGTTCCCCAAGTCGTTATTGTCGGTCGTCCCAATGTGGGAAAATCCAGCGTTTTTAACTGGCTTGCCGGGAAGAGGCTCTCCATTGTCGACGACGTGGCGGGGGTGACTCGCGATCGCGTGACCTTTCTGATGCAGGAGGACGAGCACTTCTTCGAGCTGGTGGATACCGGTGGCATCGGGATGAACGATGTCGACAATCTGACCAAAGAGATCGACGAACAGATCGAACTCGCCCTGGAATCCGCTGACGTGGTCCTGTTCGTCGTCGATTCAAGAGCTGGCTTGATGCCGCTCGATAGGGAAGTCGCCAAACGGCTGCGGTATGTCGACAAACCGATCATCTGCGTCGCCAACAAGACGGATGATCCAGCTCTCGATGCCCAGGCTTACGAGTTCTATAAGCTCGGTCGCGGCAAGCTCGTGCGCGTGAGTGCCAAGCAAAGTCGCAATCGCGACGAGTTGCTCGACATGATCCTGGATCGTTTGCCGGCACCCGTCCACGTCGATCCGCTGACGGAGGTCGAGGAGCCGATCAAGGTAGCGATCGTGGGCCGCCGCAACGTGGGCAAGAGCACGTTCGTCAACACGCTGTCACAAGCCGATCGAATGATCGTCAGCGAAGTTCCTGGCACGACACGCGACAGTGTTGACGTCCGCTTCGAGATGGATGGCAAAGTCATCATCGCGATCGATACGCCGGGCTTGCGGCGCAGCAAGAGCGTCCGCACCGACATCGAATTCTATAGCACGCACCGCGCCCAACGCAGCATTCGCCGGGCCGACGTGTCGCTGATGTTCTTCGATTGTACGGAGCGGATCAGCAAGGTCGATAAGCAACTGGTCAAGTACATCGCCGACAACTACAAGCCGTGCGTGTTCGTCGTCAATAAATGGGACCTCATGCAAGGCAAGATGCCGACCGAAAAATGGGTCAGCTATCTGCGCGACACTTTCAGAACGATGTGGCACGTGCCGATCGCGTTTATCACGGGCGAGACAGGCAAGAATGTTAAGGCCCTCGTCAACCACACGCAGATGTTGTTCAAGCAGTCCCGGCAACGAGTCTCGACAGGTGAATTGAATCGACTGGTACGACGCGCTCTCGACAACAACCCGCCGCCGCTACTGCTGCATCACCCCGCGAAGGTCTACTACGCAACACAAGTCAGCACGGACCCGCCGACCATTGTGCTGATCTGCAACAACCCGGCGGCCTTCGCGCCCACCTATCAACGCTACCTGCTCGGTGTCTTCCGCGATCAGCTGAGCTTTGGCGAAGTTCCCATTAAGCTCTACTTGCAACGACGTCGTGACAACGATGATCGCAACGAAATCCGGTATGGCGACGATGTCAGCGATGCTGGTTGATGATCACGCCGCAACTCGCATAAAGGTGCGTTATGAAAGCTCCGCTTGTTCGTGCGCTGGCTTGTGTCTTCTGCGCGTTAACCGCGTTTTCCGCGAAGACTCACGGTGATGAGACGCGATACAACGTCCTGTTTATCATCTCTGACGATCTGACATCGACAGCGCTGTCCTGCTATGGCAACCGAGTGTGTGCGACGCCGAACATCGATCGGCTGGCGGCGCGGGGAACTCGATTCACCCGCGCATATTGCCAAGGGACGTACTGCGGTCCGTCGCGAGCTTCGTTCATGTCGGGATACTATCCTCACGCGACGGGCGTGATGGGCTACACGAATCCTCGGCCGCAGATCGGCGACCGGGCGACGTGGTCACAGCATTTCAAGAACAACGGCTACTATACTGCTCGCGTCAGCAAGATCTTTCATATGGGAGTGCCGGGCGGGATTGAAGAAGGCAGTGACGGCGCGGACGACGCCCTGTCGTGGACCGAGCGATTTAACAGCCCTGGCCCCGAATGGAAAGCACCAGGCGTTGGGGAAACGCTCGAGAGCAATCCCGACGGCAAGAAGCCGGTCGTCGGTGGCAATACGTTCGTCGTGGTCGAAGCGGATGGCGATGACCTCGTTCACTCGGACGGCAAGACGGCTGCCAAAGCGGTCGAGCTGATTGACAAGCACAAGGAAGAGCCGTTCTGGCTGGGCGTCGGCTTTGTTCGGCCTCACGTGCCTTTCGTCGCTCCCAAATCGTACTTCGGACCTTTCTTGCCTTATGACAAGCTGGACTTGCCCGAAAAAGTCCCCGGCGATTGGGACGACATTCCGAAAGCCGGAATCAACTACAAGACCAGCGTGAACATGAAGATGGACCTCCGTCGCCAGAAGAAAGCGATGGGCGGTTACTATGCTTCGGTCGCCTACATGGACGCACAAGTGGGCAAAGTGCTCGATGCTCTCGAACAAGCAGGCTTGAACGAGAAGACGATCGTCATCTTTACCAGCGATCACGGATATCACGTGGGCGAGCACGACTTCTGGGCGAAGGTCAGCCTGCACGAGGAGTCGGCCTCGGTGCCGCTCATCATCAGCGTGCCCGGCAAGAAGCCAGCCGTGTGCCACAGTCTCGTCGAACTGCTTGATCTCTATCCCACGATCGCCGGCCTCTGCGGGCTCGAGATTCCCAGTCGTCTGCAAGGGAAAAACATCGCACCGTTGCTCGATGATCCAACGATTGCCGTTCGTGAGGCGGGATTCAGCGTGGCCCCGTCGAGCCAGGGCTTCTTGTTGCGCGAACACAAATGGGCTTACATCCAATACAAAGAAGACGCCTCGGCTGGCATCGAGTTGTTCGATATGGAGAACGATCCGAAGCAGTACACGAATCTGGCGGAGAGCGCTGAACACGCACCGGTCGTCGCGAGATTTAAGTCGAAGCTGGCAGAGAAGCTGCGTGCCGTTCGCGACTATTACTTAGCTCGAAAGTAACACGCAGAGGGCGGGTGGCTGTGGCGGAGTCTTCGACGCCACGGCTGATTGGAATTCATGGTAAACCGGGGCTTCGCGGACTCAGCCCCAGCCACCTCGTTCCATGAAGTTATTTCCTGGACGATCCTTAGCTCGAGAGTAACACGCAGAGAGGTTGTGAAAAAATCGTGGGATAGGCTTCCAGCCTGTCATTTTCCCCGTATTTCTGACAGGCTGGAAGCCTATCCCACCCAATAAAATCACAGCCTCAGAGGGTGCTTCTGGGGCCATCCAATTTTGCCCAGAATCCTTGTGTCGGAGTTAAATGCCCTCGTATATTGAAGGGGCCGCGTTGGACA
>CAUJKL010000352.1 GCA_963204995.1 Planctomycetota bacterium
CCACGAATTCAGGACGACCACGAATTGGATTTTGATATCACTCTATTTTCCCACTACCTCATCGAGAATCCGCTAAATCTCAGAGTTTTCGGTTCTTGGATCAAGAGTTCTGAGGCTCAATTTGTGGCACGCCAAGTGTGAACCGGAGGAGTTTGTTCTCGCTTGTCTACTCCAACATCTCGGAAGTTTCGGGGCCGAACTCAATCAGGCAGCAACATAAGTCTGGCAGCGCCGATACCGTTGCTTGCCAACGACAGATCGTGATACTTGCCCGCCAGCCAATCGGCGAGTTGGTCGTTGTAGTGGGGACTGCTCACGTGTCCCGACTGGCTGGGTGCATCGACAGTTTTCAGGGTCGTTGCGTCAGACAGATCGGCGATCATGCGAAAGCCGCCGCCTGTCGTCGCCGTCCAATCGGGGCCGCCCCCCGTGTTACAGACCGTTTGCATGTCGCCGCGCACGCCCATCCCGGCATAGTTGAATAGCTCCGCCAGATCACCGCGTGCAGCGAGCACGTGATTCATCGTCAAGCGATGCAGCCTCGCCCACTGCCAGTCGGCGACCGCTGGTCCGAGACGCTGCGTGAGATCTTCGAGTGCCTGTTGAAAGGCTGAGCGAACTCGCTCGCTTCGGTCGCCGTTGGCGAACCATCCATTCTTATCTTCGTCCAGCAATCGTGCCGCGAGGCCTTCGGCACTCATCGCTAACAGGGGACGTGCATCCTCCTGAAAGCGTTCCGCAACAACGGCTCGCGTCCAATGCGTAAAAAAGACATTGAAGATCGTCGGGCCGGTCGACTCGGAAAGGACGTCGCCCTCCCACGACCGCAGCGCGGCGATCGCCTGTCGAGTTTGTTCATTCTTTTCTGAGTCGGCGTCGAGGATCGCGAGCAGCGGCGGGAGACAATTCACCGCTCGTAGGGAGATTGCGTCGAATTGCATGTCGGAGAAGTGCTCTGGCGTGATGCTGGACGAATCGTGTGTTTCGATCATCTGGCGAATGCGACGCGCGCGATAGCCGGCCGGTGATGTGCATGAAAGAGGATACGGAAAGTCGCTCGTCGCGACTGGGTTGTTGGCCGTCGCGGCGAAGCCCTGCGCGGGATCGATTACACCAGGCATGTCTTCAAAGGGAATCAGTCCGTCCCACTGATGTGCCGGATCGTCTCCAGGACGATAGCCACGCTCTTCGACATTGCGAATGGGAATCCGACCGCTGGTCTTGAGCCCGATGTGGCCCTGGGTGTCGGCAAAGACCAACGCGAATGTCGGCACATGCCAAGGACGCAACGACTCGTTGAATTCGCTCACGTTGCGCGAGCGGTCCATGCCTAGCAATGCCGTCAGCCAGCCTCCCTCGTGCATGCCGAGCCATCTCAGAGAGACGGGGCCGGTCTTGTCTGCCGGCGATGGCAAGACTTCGTCGACGATCGGGCCGTTGCGAGAAAAGCGAATCGTCTTCGTAATAGGTTCCGCATCGCGGATGGCGATCGTTTCAATGCGTTCGCTCCACGGCTCCCACTGGCCATCGAACATAAAGCAGCCTGGATGATTGGCGTCGGTTCGTTCCTGATAGAGATCGCGCAAGGAGCAGATATTGTTCGTGATGCCCCAAGCGACGTGTTCGTTGCGACCGATCATGACGGCCGGCATCCCGACGTAGGCGACGCCGGCAACATTGAACGAGCCGCCGTGCAGATGCACTTGATACCAACACGAGACCGCTTCGATCGCGATGTGCGGATCGCTGGCGACCAACGGCTTGCCGCTGGCGGTCCATCTGCCGCTGACGACCCAATTGTTGCTACCAGTGGCATCGTCGAAGCCCCCCAGCGGCGGACTGACCGTTTCGGCGGGCCGGCTGGACCGGGACTTCGGATAACCATCCGCTGGCAGAAGACACTCGTCGAGTGCTTCACCGCAGAGAAACTCGCGATACAAATTGCCATCCCCCAGACTTCGCTTGACGAGTTCCGGAATGACGATGACGGGGAAGCGGCCCGTCAGATACCAGCGAAACTCACACTCGATCGTCAGGCAATCGATCTCCGTCCACGGCTCGGGTGTGTAATCAAGCAGGCCAAATTCGATCGGCAAGTTATCGACCGACTGCTCGATGACGGCATTGATGCCAGCTGTGAATGATGTCAGCAGCTTCCGCGTCTCCTCCGGCAACCGCCCCCATTCCGCTTCGGCGATGCGTCGCAAACCAACCGTCCGCGCGAGCAGGTCCGTCGGCAATGCCTCGGCCCCCGAAACTTCCGCCAAACGTCCCGCTCCTTTGCGTCGGAGGTAATCCAACTGGAACAATCGATCCTGTGCCATGGCATAGCCGAAGGCGACGAACAAGTCGTCATCGTTGTTGGCACGGATGTGCGGAATTCCGCGTCGATCGCGGTCGATACTGACGGCGGACTTTACCGGAGCACGAACGTTTCCGGCCGACGCGGGAACTCGCTTGGCGGCACAATCTTGCCACCATCGATCAAATTCCTCGCGCGAGCAACCAGCCGCTTTGCAGACAGCCGCAATCCGCGATCCACTGCCGAGTTGCTTGAGGAGTTCTTGGTCGGACAGATTCATTCGTGCTTCCATTTCTCAAGCGGCACTCGTTTCGAATGGCGTCATCGCGGATGCATCAGGATACCAAACTGAGCCAGAGCAGCCGGAACGTCGCTTTATGAG
>CAUJKL010000353.1 GCA_963204995.1 Planctomycetota bacterium
CGAGCGGCGAACTGAAGGATGAGCATTTGATTCTTGGCGCAGTTGTTGAGATGATCCACACGGCGACTCTCGTTCACGATGACGTACTCGACGAAGCGGAGACGCGCCGCCACTTGGCCACCGTGAACTCACGCTGGGACAACAAAGCCAGCGTGCTGCTCGGCGATTTCCTGTTCACGCACTCCTTCTACTTGGCAAGTACGACGGGAAGTGCCTGGGCGTGCCGAGAGATTGGCCGGGCGACGAATATCGTCTGCGAGGGCGAACTCCGTCAGAAAGGCTGTCGGGGCGACTTTGCGTTGAGCGAGCGTGAGTACTTCGAAATCATCGCAGCGAAGACGGCAGAACTTACGGCGTGCAGTTGCCGCTTGGGAGCCTACTATGCTGGAGCGTCGGAGGAAGTCGTCGAGCGCCTGACGAACTTTGGGCGAGATTTAGGAATTGCGTTTCAAATTGTCGACGATGTACTCGATCTGCAAGGGGAAGAAGCTACGACCGGCAAGTCGTTGGGCACGGATCTCGAACAGCAAAAGCCTACGCTGCCAATCATTCATGCACTGGAAAGTCTCACGCCGTCCAAGCGAGCGGAGTTGCTGTCACTCTTGAGTAATGACATCGCTCCCAGTCGCAATGTATTGCTGCCGTGGCTGGCTGAATACGATTCCATCGAGTACGCGTACGAAACGGCGAAGCGATTTGCCGCCAGTGCTCTGGAACACCTTACGTGTTTGGAGGAGAGCGACGCAACCAACACGTTGCGACTGATCGCGAGTTTCGTCGTCGAGCGGTCCCGTTGACCATGACTGCCTTTGACATCGACCGCATACTCGCCGAAACCTTCGTACGTCAGGTCGAGTATCGCCCGGAGACGAAATCGACCAACGATCTGGCGATTGAGTTGGCCTCGCATGGCGCGAATGACTTTCCGGCGTTGACGATCACGGATCGCCAGACGGGTGGTCGCGGGCGGGGGGCGAATCAGTGGTGGGCGGCCGAGGGAGCTTTGACTTTCTCGCTCACGATCGATTCAAAAGTGCTCGGGCTAGAGACTCGTGACTGGCCGAAAATGTCACTCACGATGGGCCTGTCCGTCTGCGAAGTGCTTGAGCGACTGGTGCCGGATCGCCGCGTACATCTCAAATGGCCCAACGATGTTTTTCTGGAAGGCCGAAAGGTATGCGGCGTTTTGGTCGAGACGATTGCTCAGCGACCGGGCCTGATCGTGATCGGGATCGGCATCAACGTCAATAATTCGTTCGCCGACGCCCCGCCGGAATTGCGCTCCATTGCGACCTCGCTCGTCGATGTCGCCTTGAGATCATTCGGTGTGGCGGACGTGCTGGTCCTTCAACTCCAGCAAATCGAAGCTCGGATCGGGACGGTCATTGCTGGCTCCGAAGATCTCGCCGAGGCGTGGCGAGCGCGGTGCATGCTCGAAGGGCGGACGTTGAGCATCGAACTTGGCACAAGACGATTGACGGGAGTTTGCCACGGCATCGATGACGAAGGCGCTTTGATAATTCAGACTGAAGGTGGCATCGAGCGGTGCTTCGCCGGTGTTATTTCTCAGATTTTGTAGACTGGTGTACGTCCCGCGTGACAGTCGTTACTTTGTACCGAGTTAAGAAAGTAGGCTGGAACAAGTCTTCGCCGTTCCGGCGTCCGCGCGAAATACACTGCCGGAGCTGCGCAAGCTTGTTCCGGCCTACGAAAGCAATCATTACATCACATCCCCATGAGCCGAGATTCGCATGACTGAAATGACACAACTCGACCTGAAGCAATTCATTCGCGAAATCCCGGACTTTCCGAAACCGGGAATTCTCTTTCGCGATATTACGCCGCTGTTGGCTGCACCGAATGCATTTCGCGAAGTCATCGTCCGCATGGCCGATCACTTTCGAGAGCGAAAGGTAAACGCGATCGTCGCCGCCGAGGCACGCGGTTTTATCTTTGCGGCTCCCTTGGCTATTGAATTAAACGCCAGTTTTGTGCCAGTACGTAAACCCGGCAAGCTTCCGTTCGAGACGCATGCGTTTCACTATGAGTTGGAGTACGGGACCGACACGCTCGAGATGCATATCGACGGCGTCAAGCCAGGGCAAAACGTGTTGGTAGTCGACGACTTACTCGCCACCGGCGGAACGGTCGAGGCGTGCTGCAAGTTGCTAGAGCATACGGGCGTCAACGTCGTTGGTTGCGCCTTCTTGATCGCGCTCGACGCACTCGGTGGCGAGGCTCGCATCGCGCCGCACGAAGCCTTCAGCCTGCTGCATTACGCCTAGGCGCTCAAGGGCGGGTGGCTGTGGCGGAGTCTTCGACGCCACGGCTGAGTGGGCGGGTGGCTGTGGCGGAGTCTTCGACGCCACGGCTGATTGGAGTTCATGGTGAGCCGGGGCTTCGCGGACTCAGCCCCAGCCACCTCGTTTCATGAAGTTATTTCCTGGACGATCCAAAGCGTTCAAGAGTTCCACGACATGGGTTGTAATTTAGATGGCACACGACAACTCGCTACAAGCGATGAGCCAAAGTCATCTGGTCGATTGACTCCCCGTCTGGACACGAATCACTTCCGGCAACCCATCCTCGCGCTCGACACGCACCGGGAAGGGCAGTTCTTCGGACTCTACCACCCCTGGTCGCCACGGATAACCTTGACGTGAGTAGTCGTGATGTGGGTGCTGTTGAGGCGGCAGGCCTCGTTTGAGGTTTGCATGGACGCCCACTTCAAGTTCAGGTGCGACTTCGAGGATCTCGCCGCGCAGATTGATCGCGCCTTGATTGAGAGGATCGAAGTGAATCGCCAGGTTGGCGTAACGCAGTGACGTATCGAAGTCGCCTGCGGCGTACGCGGCATTCGCCAGTCGTGTATATCGCTCGCCGAACTGCCGCTTGCCGAGCGGCGACATCTTGTCGCGGAAGGTCTGCAGGCGATCGTCGAACTGTTTTGCATAGTCATCGCCTTCCTTCCATGTGTGGATTTCGTCAACGACGCGTGGTGTGAGAAGGATGATGATCTCGCGACGTACGATCGTCTCGGTTCGCTGGCGAAATGCCGCGCCAACGTACGGCAGATTGCCGAGCACCGGGATCTGGGTCGCAGAGGCACTCAAATCTTCACGGATCAGGCCGCCAATTACCATAGTTGCACCGCTGCGACACATGATGTTGGTTGTGACTTGCGTGGTGTCTTTATCGGGTAACGTGAACCCTTCCTGAACGCGCACCGAACCGGTGGAAAGCTCGGGGTGTACTTCCATGCGGATCATGCCGTCCGAGCTGATATACGGGCGAATACGCAGATGCGTACCCACTTCCAAAAACTGCACCGCTTGCGTCGCCGCCGTTTCGGTGACCGTCGTGCTGATATAACCCAATTCGGAACCGATGAGAATCTCGGCTCGCTGTTTATTCAAACACATCACGCGGGGCGACGCGACCACGGTCGTGTCGCCAATCGTTTCCAGAGCCTCGATGAACGCGAACAAACTACTATCCAGAAAACCAACTTTGAGCCCGTCCTTGAAGTTCGCGGTCGCCAAGCTGGTTAACGGTGTGCCCGAGGTAATACGCAGATTATCTTTCTGCCGCAGCAATTCGAAGTCAACTCCCAAGACGTTCTTGTCGTCGAGCTTGACACTCAGAATCGTGGCTTCGATGGCGACTTGCATGGGCATACGATCGACTTCTGCAACGACTTGATCAATCTCCGCGAGAACCGTAATGTAATCGCGAACCATCACGACATCGCCGCCCGCAAACGTGTCGCCACCCGCGGCAGTCGCATTGCTGGCAATGCCGACTTCAGGTGGACTCGATATCGTAACGTTCCCAACATCAGCACTCAGCAAGGGAGTGATCAGCTTTTGCAGTTCGGTGGCGCTCACGTAGTCCGGTCGATAGATGCGGCTTGTCACCGTTTCGGCCACGTGCGCCATCCCTCGCAGATCCTCTGGCGTGCCAACGTAGATGATGTCTGCTTCTCGCACATAGACCAACCCTGTCGACTTAAGCAAAGCCGTCAGTGCGGTCTCGATCGGAACATTTTGCAGCGATGCGGACACGTTCCCAATGACCTTCGGACTGGCCAAAATGTTAAGCCCGCCGGCTTTACTTAGCAGCTTCAAGACGTAGCGAATGTCTGAGTCTTGAGCGTCTATATCGACGAGGTCGCTGCCCTGTGTAATCTGCACGCGGCTAATGTTCGTCGGCGGCGTTGGGGAAAGCGATTCCTCGGGCAACGGCAGAGTCGGCTGACGCGTGGGCAACTGCTCTTGGAGCCGCGTGACCGCGTCTGCCGTTTCGGTTTGCTTCGTTTGAAAACGATCCATCGCCTCTAGTACGCTGTCCAGCTGGTTCGCAAATCGCGGTTCGTACTCTGCAAACAAAGGCGGAACGGTCAACGGCAACTGCGAGACGACGGGAGCTGCGATGGGAAATGTCACCACTTCTTGCATGGGCGGAGCAGCTGGTGTTGGCGCTGGACCCAGCATCTCGGTCGAAGCAGGTTGCGTGGCGGATACTTCTTCTTTCGCCACGAGTTCCTCAATGCGAGGCTCGACAATCTCGGTTCCTTGATCAACGGGAGTGACCGCAATCGCAGCGACACGCGTATTGGCGGCGACGGAGATGGCCAGTGCGACACCCGCAGCGGCAAACACGCCGAGAATCGTTATTCGTAGGATGAATTGCATTGGTCTTCCGTGACCTGGCTGGTTGTGACAAACGCCTTCTTCACAACGAACGTCCGCCATCCGTCACTCGGGACGTGGCTTCACGACGATCGCATCCTTGGGGATTTCATTACGCAATTGCAAACGATGCTGCTGGCCATCCAGCTGCAAGACGACAAACCGCCGATCGACCTGCTCTAGCCGCAGTTCAATCGTCATTAAGTCATCGGGTTCCACGCCTGCTTCGACGATCACTGGGATCGTCTCTCCTTCTTCGTACGTCTTTCCGTTGATCGTGGCGAGTCGAGCTCGTCGTCCGATCATCGTCGCATTCAACTGCAATCCCAATTCGCGAATTGGATTGGCAGTCACGACAGCTTGTTCTTGTTCTACGGCAGCATCCGACTCCGCGTCGCGGTCCGCGACTACAACTTGTTCGTCAACTTCGACCATCGCAAGCGATTCGTCGGGCGTTTCCTGGACGATTGCTGCGAAGGGGTTTCTCGTGTTACTGGGAAGTTCAGCGGGCTTCGTTAGCAAGTCTTCCGCCAACCCTCGCGCGACCTCAGCCCAACCTTGTTGCTCTCGACACGGTGTCGTGGTCAGCTCCATTGCGGCTGGCAACACAAAATCTGCTTTCATCGGACCGTCCATGGCAGTCGTGCTGCTCGATGGCGACGACTTCTTCGCGGCTCCCAACAACAGCGGAACACAGAAGTACAACGCCACCGGAAGCATGACGAGTAAGAAGCCCGATTTGGCGGGACTCCTCGTAAACTCCTTGATCGCGACTCGCTTTAGTTTTCCAACGTTCACTATTTTTTCTCCCGGTCGTGCGGCGACGACAAACGCAGCAGCACACGGGCTCCCTTATTGATCGGTTGTCGGCACGCTCGCCCTAATCGGAATCATCCGGATTATCGGCAAAAACTGTGAAACTTAACTCGCATCGCACATTTGCCCCAGCTTCGCCGCTAGCAGCCAAGTTCAATCGGGTGATCCAGATTGTCTCGGGACGCTGTTCGAGCTGCTGCAGGAAGTCCGCAATTTGCGCAAAATCGCCTTCCATCGTGAGGTCCGCAGGGTGCTGTTCCAGCGCAGACATTTTGACCAGGCTGCGCGGAGTGATACGGTCGACCCGCACTCCGGCTTGCTGGGCAAGTTGGGAGACCACGCCGATAAACGTCGCGGTCTCTTGAGCCGTGGGAGCGTGCTCGTGCCAAGTGTCGATCGTCGAACGAACCGCCGCGATCCGGCGTTCCAGTTCGACGATCTCGCTTTCCAACGAGCCAAGTGCCAGGATATCGTTGCGTTGTTGTGCCAACTCCGATCGGATGCTGGCAATCGATTTCTGGGTTGGCAGGAATACGAAGAGAGCGTACGCCAAGGCACTTCCCGAAATCAGCACTGTCAGCATTAAGCTTTTGGGTTTCTTGCTTGGTGCGCTCATTGTGCTTGCCTCTCGACGGAGATTTGAGCGACTTGCTCTCGCATCGCCAGCGGTGCCATCGGTCCACCCGGTTGTCCATGCCCCGGTCGGACAATTACGTTCAACTCGAACGCTGAACGGGGCGTCCTGTTAGGCGAGGCCTGAGATTGCAGCGAGCTGAGCGATACGTTGCGGAACAACGGCACTTCGCCGAGCTGTCGAACGTAATCGTTCAGCTCGCTCGTATCGTCGACAGTGCCACGAATTCGCACTACTAGTTGCGAAGCGTCATGTTGGTCTCGCAGTTCAGCGAGGTCCGCGCCCGCGGAAGTTGGCGAGTTCGCACCGTCTTGCCCCTCGCTCCGGGCGAAGGGCGAACGCTCGGGTTGCTGTTCGAGAATCTCCACCCCTTCGAGGACAACGCACTCTGGCAGCGATTGGGTGATGCTGACGATCAACTGTGTACGCGGCCAAGGGTGTCGCAAGTACGTGTACAGCGCGGCAACCTCTTCGCTGCTCCCCAACCGTTGCTTGAGTATCTCGACTCGTTCGCGTTTCAGGTTCGCATCGATGCGAGATGGTTCCAGTTCATGCAGCTCGGACTGCAGCGATCGCTTCATTGCCAACTGGCCGAAGGAAGCCGCTAAGAGCAGACCACCAAAGCCAGCCAATAGCGCGCATTGCCAGATCGTGGCCTTGCGATTCAGATCCCGTTCGCGATATCGCTCTGGAAGGAAATCAATATTCTTCATGGTTCTTACGCCAGTGAGTTGAATTCGCGGAGAGCAAGCCCCGCCGCAATGTCCCAGTGGCTCGTTCTTCCTGGCTTACCCGCTCGTGCGTACATCCGAAATGGATCGCTCAATTCGCCCGTTACACCAACACGCTTCGTCAGCGATTCGAGCAGGGGCTCGGATGCCTCGCCCCCGCCGAGTACAAACCGTTCTAGCGGGCGTCCTCGAAACGTCACACTGTGATAGCGGACACACATCGAAAGCTCGCTTGCCAAGCGTTCGACGGCCGGGCGCATCGCATCGGCAACGCTCCGCGTGATCTCTGGGTCTTGTCGATCGCTACGGCGATCCCCGTTGTTGCGTCGCAAGGACGCCGAGTCCGAAAGGGTCATCTTGAGTTTGCGCGAGACGGCCTCATCGAACTGCTTGCCACCAAGCTCGATGTACTTTACGAACAGCAGTTCGTCGCCCTGGGCGATGACAACTAGCGTCGCTTCGAAGCCGACATGAACGTACATCGTGCGGACTTCTCGATCTTCTTCGCGGCGAAACTGTGACGTGTAAGTTCGCACCAGCGAAGCGGGTTCGACGTCCACGGCCACCGGTCGGAATTTGGCGCGCTCGACGACTCGCAGTAATCGATCCAACACAGGTCGATGACAGGCCATCAGAATTACTTCACGCATCACCGCGTCGCCTTGGCGAATGTCCGCCGCCTCGATATAGCGGATCTCGGCGTCGGCGACAGGGAACGGAATTCGTCCAGCAGCTTCCTGCTGGACAGTTCGATTCAACGAGACTTGAGCTGATTTCGAGACGCGAATGTTTTGTAGAAAGAGATGGCGGTGATTCAGGCAGAGTACCGCATCGTTGCCGCGAAAGCCGCGCCCTTCGCGAGCTCGGCCGAGCGATTCGACGATCTGCTCGTCTACTTCAGAGTCGCTGACCGTCTCGGATACCGGCGGGAGATCCCAACGACTGGCTTCGATCAACCGAGTTCCGTCTGCCGAAAACTGCGCGAGTTTTACGCTCCGAGATCCAATGTCGATCCCAATCGGCCCGCAACGGTTTTGTCGAAGTCTTGTAATCATGGTCCAACTACTTGATTTGCCCATTGGCTAGAACGTGGTGGCGGTGGCAGGGTAGCTACTTTTGGAACCTGTCTTCGTCGAATCGGCGGAGTCCGAAGCGTAGGAATTCATCTCTTCCATCACGAGTGATTGCGGCACCGCCGTCTGAATCGTGCCGATCGACGCAAGACCTGTGATGGGATCGACATCGATGCCGATGAACCTTCTTCCCCGTTGTGCATTCGCAGCAAGCCAGATTGTCGTCCGCGTCGCCCGCTTCGTCTCACCCAGCGGGCCGAACTCGACGTCGAACACCTGCGTCGGAAAGCTGACCATCATCGGATCGTTTGATTCAACAACTGCCAGATGTATGCCGCTCGCTCCGATGGGCAACGAAGCTAGGTCCGTGATCTGTTGCGTCGTGGACCCGCTGGCGGAATGGAACGCTGAGGTCGGCAGAACATCGAGGGCGATGTTCGTGCCGCTGTGTGCAAGCGTGTAGCCGTTATTGCCACGATCGAATGTAATCTTGTACGAGCTGTTGTTCGTGACCGCCAGATTGCGGGCATGAGCAAGGTCCGCGGCAACAACCTGAGCGGTTCCGAGCAGCTGGTCATGCGAGACGGAATCGAACTGCGTGATCACGACTCCGGCGATCACCGCCACGATCGAGATCACGACCAACAGCTCGACTAACGAAAAAGCGTCATTACTTCTTCGTCGACTTCGCTCGCGAATCACCGCGCAGCAACTGATTCTGCTCTTGGAGCAGCATCTTGATCTGTTGCAGTTCGCTAATGATATCATTGCGTTGTTCGATGGCGTTGGCGAAGGGCGGCGTACCACTCGGAGGCGCGGCGCTAGAGGATTCGTAAAAGCTTAGCACGCCCCATAGAAAGAGGTTTGCACACAGCAGCGTCGCCCAGCCAAACAGCTTATTCGTCATGTAACAAGTCCCATAGTTCTGAGAATGATCGCGCGGGTTATGCCGTTTACGAGGAGCGAGGTACGGTGATCGTGTGCCACTGCTGGCTCGTCCAGCAGT
>CAUJKL010000354.1 GCA_963204995.1 Planctomycetota bacterium
CCAACTACGAGATCACGAGTTCTAATGGCCTAGATTCGCCAATCGCGTCTAATTTCCCACCGGACACGCTATTTTGCGAGTCTACCGTTTTTCCGACCTGATGGTTACACTATGGGGCTATGATTTTGGATGTCTACTTCACCTATCGACACTGCCTTTGGACCTGACTTGATGAATAGCGATTCACCGGCGACTCCTTCCGACGCACAGCCTCCTGCGGACGTAGATAACACTCAATCCGAGGCCCTCGAGCAAGCTGCTGCAGAGCGGCCCGACGCGACACAACCGGCGTCCGAAGTATCGGCTGCCGAAGTGCCGCAGCCGGACATCCCGAGCGTTCCGGAAGGCGCGATCACGAGGCCAGTTCCCGACCCTCACCGAAATCCGCTCCGACCTAAGATTCACGTCGGTTCACGGCGTGGTAGTGGTTCCGGGAACGTCAAGTCAACGAAGCCACAGGTCGCTCGCAAAGACCAACCTGTCGCGGATGAAGTTGCTCAGGCGGCCGCCGCGGCGGCAGAGAGCCTCTCGAAACCGCTCGTCGAATCGCTGCCGATTGAGGTTGTCGCACCGATCCGAGCGGATGTACCAAAGCCTTCGCGACGCGACCCGTTAACCGCCGAGATGGAAGCGGAACTCTTCGAGGCGATGGCTACGGTGTCGCTCGACAATGTGGTCGATGCCGACGCGACCGAGCAAGCCAGTAAGCTGATCGAGCTTGAGACGCGATTGAACGCACCGGTCATGCGAGTCGAAGGGGACAATGTTTTCTTCGGCCTGGGCGGACGCAATGAAGGCTTCACGTCGGTTCGCAACTTCCCGGAGCCACCGGCGGTCGGTGTGCGATTCGACGTTGTGCTCAAGCGATACAACGCAGAAGACGGATTGTACGAAGTCGTGGTGCCAGGGGCATCGATCGAGGTTGGCGATTGGTCCGATCTGACCGAAGGTGCCGTCGTTGAAGCTCGCGTGTCGGCAGTGAACACGGGAGGCCTCGAATGCATGGTGAATAACATTCGTGGCTTTATGCCCGCCAGCCAGGTTGCGTTGTTTCGCGTGGAAGATTTCTCGGATTACCTGGGCCAGAAACTGCAATGTGTTGTCGTCGAGGCCAACGATCGCAAGCGGAATCTCGTCCTTAGTCATCGTGCGTTACTCGAACGCGAACGCGAAGAGTCACGCCGCAAGATTCTGGCCGAAATATCGGCGGGCGATATCCGAGATGGTGTCGTGAGCAACGTGAAAGACTTTGGCTGTTTCGTCGACCTCGGCGGCGTTGACGGCATGATTCACATTAGCCAACTAAGCTGGGAACGCGTTAAGCACCCGAGTGAAGTGGTTCAGATTGGCCAGAAAGTTCGAGTGAAAGTCGAGAAGATCAACCCGGAGACTGGCAAGATTAGCCTCTCGTACCGCGACCTGCTCGATCATCCTTGGGACGGGATCGAGGCGAAGCTGCCTCTTGGGACCGTTGTGAAGGGCCCAGTCACACGCATCGCCAAGTTCGGTGCATTCGTGAGAGTCGCACCCGGCGTCGAGGGCTTGATCCACATTTCCGAGTTGGC
Source organism: Planctomycetota bacterium (assembly GCA_963204995.1). Lineage (GTDB taxonomy): Bacteria > Planctomycetota > Planctomycetia > Pirellulales > Pirellulaceae. The sequence continues at coordinate 1,566 of CAUJKL010000354.1, forward strand.
TCACCAGCGGATTCGAGCCGTCGGCGATGTCGTCAAGGAAGGCGAAGACGTCGAAGTAAAGATCCTCACGATCGACACCGAAGCACAACGCATCGCTCTCTCTTTGAAAGCAACGATCGCGGCACCAGAAGCGGCAAAGGTCGAAGAAGAAGCCGAGGAACCGCCACGCGAGCTGTTGGTTGCCAAACGAAGAGGTCCGCTCAAAGGCGGCATGGATCGACCCAGCGGTGGCGACAGCGTGGGTTTGAACTGGTAGGGCGGCAGGGCCGCAGCCAATGCGAGCTATCGCTCGGTTTGAATCAACCCCCTTCCGTTGGTCGCTTAAGTCTTGTTGAAAAACAACAAATTCGCCGTTGACGGTGTAGGATGCGCGAGCGCGCAAGGAAGCGGAAGGTTGAATCGGGATGTGTGGTCGCGCGTGTTACTGCCCTCCGCCACTAATCGTTTGCGAACCGCGCCATTTCGCAACGCCAGCCCGTGTTCTTTCGAATGCTGTTCTGCGTCGGCGGCATTCGCTAAGATGACGCCATTCTGCAAGAGGGCTGATAACGGCGGAGTCGCTTGTGTTTTCAAAGATCTTTCAACGTGTCTCTGAGGCACCGACCAACCCGCAAGAAGTGGTCGCCACGAAACAGTTCGATGTGGCGGACCTTTACCGTGGCCCGGTGGCATCCGAGGCGGGGGAGGGTGCGGCGTTTCCGCTCGACGAGAAGTTGCGCCAAGCGTATTTCTGGATCGTCAACCATGCGGTGATCAGTCCGTTCTACGATATCGAATACAACGACGGACCGCCTCAATCATTTACGTTGGGAGATTCCCAAAGTACAGTCACACTGCCCTCCGGGCAAAGCTATTGCAGCTTTGTGTTGCTGCCGCTGTTGAACTTCGCGGTTCGCAGTAAGTGCTTGCTGGTTGGCGGACCGGGCCGCGGCAAGACATCAAGTGCAATCCTGATGGGCGTGTTGGCGGGATACTCGCTCCGTGATGTGCGCCGAGCGATTCAGAAAGGCCAACCGCAGATGACCGTGGCGGATTTGCTGGGCAGTCCGCTGCCCGCCGATTTGGTCCAAGCTCGCAGTCTCGATGAAGTCGGAATCGGCTGGCGGAAGTGGCTCGGGATGCGAGTCAAAATCATCGACGAATACAACCGTATCCCGACGAGGACGCAGTCCGCATTACTCACACTAATGGCCGACAACTATGCCGAGCTCTTTGACCAGACATTCGAGTGCCCCGCAGCGGCTTGGTATTTGACAGCGAATGACGACGCTGGTGGCGGCACGTATCAAGTCATCGAGGCACTGAAAGATCGCATCGATATCGTCGTGAAGGCGTTGCATTTCAACACGCGTTTCTTGGGCGATCTGTTGGGCCGCATCGAAGCCGGAGTGCGCCCCGAAGAGATCGTGCCCGCGCAAGTGATTTTCACGGAAGACGATTGGGATCGGATGCACCAGGCGATTCTCGCAGTGCAAGTGCCGCGAGCGATCGTACGGCGGTTCGAGTTCTTCGCCAGCCAGTTCGAGTTTTGCGACCATGCCGCGACACAACTTGAGTACAAGACGAAAGACACCGCAAAGTTGTCGAGCATCGACTGGAACCAAATCGCCACGATGGAGACTGGCAAAGACAAGCTGAAGGATCTGGGAGCCCAAACTCGCAATGGGCTGTCGGTGCGTAGCTTGATGACGGTGCTGGTATTCGTGAAGGCAATGTCGTACTTCCGTGGCGCGAACCAGGTCGATCTCGAAGACATGCGGCAGATTTTGCCATTTGTTCTGCACGACAAGCTCGTTCAGGATCACGACTGTCCGTTCTTTGAAGCGGCGGAAAACGCGGCCTTGCGAACCGACAAGATTGGCTGGATTCGCAAGATGTTCGACATGGCATGTGCCGAATACGAGCGGCTTGCACTGGATCGCGACGATCCCGTTGGCGAGTTGACGACCGAATTCGATCTGGGCTTGGAAGGCGTCACTGCCAAGCAAGTCCGTTCGCGGATGGTCAAGATCGAACGTCTGCTCGGCATTTGGAGCAAATCGCGAAAGTTCTACGGCCACATGTACGACGACGTGCTGAAGTTGAAATACCTGCATCAGCGGTACACGAACTACTTGC
>CAUJKL010000355.1 GCA_963204995.1 Planctomycetota bacterium
CAAGATGATGATCCCCATATCGACCATCGTGCCAATCGCGATTGCAATGCCAGCCAGGGACATGATGTTTGCATCGACACCGAATGTCTTCATGGCGACGAACGACATCAAGACGGCCATCGGCAATGTGATCGCGATTACCAGGCTGGCGCGGACGTGCAGCAGAAACAGCACCATGACGGCGATCGTCACCAGCGTCTCTTGAACCAGCGCTTCCGTCAGCGTGCCAACCGTCTCGTCGATCAGCACGGTTCGGTCGTACACCGGAATTATCTTGATGCCGCCGAGTTCCGCCTGGAGTGAGGCGATCTTTCGCTCGACGCGTTTGATTACTTCACGCGGATTCTCGCGGTAACGCATGACAACGACACCGCCCACAGCCTCTTGTCCGTTGAAGTCCAAGGCTCCGTCGCGAAACGCCGGGCCCGTCTGCACCTGAGCCAGATCTCGCACGCGAATGGGCACACCATCGCGCGTCACCACAACGGTGTTCTCGATTTGTCGAATCGTCTCCGGTTCGGTCTTGCCCGAGCCGATAAATCCTTTGCCGCGGACGATGAACTCCATGCCACCCGTCTCGACCGTCTTGGCCCCCACGTCGATGTTCGATGCCTCGACCGCTTCGATCACGGTGGCTAATGGAATGTCGTGGTATCGCAGTTTGTCGGGGTCGACTTCGATCTGGTATTGATTCACATAGCCGCCGATCGACGCGACTTCGGCCACGCCGTCGACCGATTGCAGGGCGTACTTAATGAAGAAATCTTGCTTCGATCGCAGTTGGGCCAGGTCCATTTCCGGAGGCGGTTCGAGGACGTAATAGTAGATCTGCCCGAGTGCCGTCGCATCGGGAGCCAGACGCGGCGTGACACCGTCGGGCAGCGAGCCCGTCACGGTCGTGAGCTGCTCCGCCACGCGTGACCGCGCCCAATAGAAGTCGACACTGTCGTCGAACGTCACTTGCACGAAGCTGAAACCGAACATGCTCTTGCCACGCACGTTCTTCGAGCCGGGCACGGCTTGCAGGGCGACTGACAACGGGTACGTGATCTGGTCTTCCATGTCCTTGGGCGAGCGACCGGACCACTCGGCCAACACGATGACCTGGTTCTCGCCGACGTTAGGAATCGCGTCGAGCGGGACTTTTTGCGTCGAGTACCAACCGTAGGCGACAATCGCAACCGATGCGATCAAGACCATCAATCGCTCGCGAATGCAGAAATCGAGGATTCTTCCGATCATCGGACAGCCTCCGTTGGAAACTCGGTGATGCGAGGTTCTGCGTCTACGGGCTCGATGATCTGCGGAATGCCAATGGGGGGAAGATCCATCGGCACGGGCGAATGGTCGTGAGAACGTTCCTCGCGAGGCATCGCGGCAAGTTTCGCCAAGTACTTGTCCGGTTCCGCCAGCAAACGCGCACGGCACGCTTCACAACAGATGAAAACTGGCGTTCCATTGACATCCACCTTTTTGGGAGTCCCCATAAGGCCGAGCCGAGAGTCGGCAATGGGACACATCTTTTGCATTTCGGCTAGCACTCGGTCCTCGGGAGGCAGCTTCGACAGTGCGGCAATCATTTCGACGGGCATCGCGTTTTCCGAATCCGGTTCCAGCCTACTGGGATCGATCAGCGATGGATTACCCGCGAGTTGCATTTGCGAATCGATCAGAAAGTTGCCGCGTGTGGCGACGAGTTCGCCTTGCTCGACTCCGCTGCGAATCACAATTTGATCGCCAACGCTCGGGCCTAGCACCACGCGTCGAATTTCGAAACGACCGGGCATCGTTTCGACGTAGACAACGCTCGTGTTGCCGGTCATCAGCACCGCATCGCGAGGCACGGCGAGCGTGTCGTTACCGCCGCTCGGTTGATCGGTGAATCCGTACTGTGAGGCGGGAACAAGATCGATACCGCAGATCGGACAAGGACCAGCGGTTATAGAGACCACGTGAGGATGCCGCGGGCTGATCCATTTATTCGCCAGTTCGGGGTCGTAAACGAGTGTCTGCTGCGAGTCGGAAAGGGGGACATCAATCGTCGCCTTGGCATAGTCCCCCACACGCAAAAGTCCATCTTCGTTTCGTAGCACGACGCGAACGCCAACCGTGCGAGTCTTGGGATCGACGTTCGGATCGATGAAGGCCACGCGGCCGGTGAACTTGCGGTCGGGCAACGACTGCACCTCCGCGTTGACTTTCTGGCCATAGCGAATCGTGACTGCATCTTCGGGAAACAGCTTGAGCATCAACCACACCGTCGACAGATCGGCCAGTTGGTAGATCGCGTCGCCTTCTTTCACATACTGGCCTTCGACTGCCATCTTCTCGATCACCGTGCCGCTGATTGGCGCACACAAATGCATTTGGCTGTTCGCCTCACCGGCCTGTTCCAGATGCTCGATCTGCATTTCGGTCATCCCGAGCAAGAGCAACCGCTCTTTGGCGCTGGCGTAAAGACTGTCATTTGATGACACGACGCTCGCCAGCGTCGAAGACGCTCCCTTTTCACGAGACTTTTTGGCTAACAGCAGCTCGGCCTGGCCGGAGTACAGCCGTGGCGAATACACCAACGCCAGGTGATCGCCCTTCTTGACGACTACGCCGGTATAGTCTGCAAACAGTCGGTCCAGACGGCCATCGACGTAGGCCGAGATCGTTTTCAATGTGCCCTCGTCATAGCTCAGGTCCCCGATCGCACGAATCGTGCGTGTCATCGGCATCGAGGTTACTGCCACCGTTTGAATGTTCGCGACACGACGTGTCGCCGGATCGATGTGGATCGATCGCGGATCGGCGCTGCCGCCACCCGCAGTGGCCGGCACAAGCTCCATTGCACAGACGGGACAACGTCCCGGTTCCGCTTGGGGGGGCGTACACATCATCGGGCAGATGTATCGCGTGTTACTGCCACTTACTGCCTGATGGCTTTGGGCACCACCACCGCCCGACGAGATGAGGCCCGCTCGTTGTGCGACGCCTAATCCCACGATCAGCATCGCACCGCATGCCAGCAACAGCGCCGGTTGCACAAACAGCTTGATCCACCAGCGGCGTGCTTCCTTTCGCTGTTGGTTGCGATTCACACTTGGGTTCGCGGGGTTATCAGGAATTGCTGGTGGCGTCGGTTCCGCCGCTGGTCGACTGTCGTTCTTGGCGAGTTTGTCTGGTAGGGAATCGCTCATAATGACCTCACCGCATTGACAAATGGCGGCACTGAAAGCAGCTGCGAGAAAGAAGTACTTCACGGATTGGCGCAGGCGACCGATGTATCACGAACGTGCCTGCCGTTTGATCTCGTCAACCAGCACACAGCAACCACCATACGGTGCGCGCGCAGGCTCACGACGAGATCAGCGACTCAAGTCAACCAACGGCAAAGAACGGCCTGAAGGCGAGTCGTAGGCCAAGAAGAAGAGGTGACTACATCTGAGAGGTGCGATGTCTTGTGCTCGCTGTCGGACGCCGCGTCGATATCCAAGCCGATCGCAAACCAACGCAGTTCCACACGCTGGGTGGAACGGTCGCGTTGTGTGGGATCAACCGGGGGCGACGCAGAACGCGAACAAGCACAATCGCGAGCGATGGCTGTCTTGTCACAACACGACGTCGTCGACGTGCTGCAACAGCCACCACACTGTTCGGCTTGAGCAGCCTGAACTCGCGACGAACACGAATCCGTGAAACCGGACAACGGCGCAACGCCAGCGCCGAAGATCAGCGATAGCGAAAGCAGCGTTCTGGTGACGGAAGGTTTCATGACGAAGCGATTCAACTCAAGTCTCGAAGTTCTCGGCTAGTATAGTCTAACTCATCTTTCGGCCCAACGGATCGTCCGTCAAGTCCGCTCAATACCAAGTTCCAACAATTCGACGCGCCGGGCCCCTGGTTACTCTTGGGGAAGTTTCGCCAAAAACTTCTCAGGATCAGCCTTTAACGCATCCGTGCAACCATCACAGCAGACGAAGACGTCTCGCCCCAGGACCGTTACTTTGACCGGTGCCCCCATCGACCCGAGTGGCTCGCCACCGACAAGACACGTCTTTTGTTTTTCCGCAGCCGCTCGATCCTCCACCGAAAGCGAAGACAAGGCCTTGGCGATGTCCGAATCGCCGCTGGCGGCGTGTTCTCCATGATCCTCGGCCGAGTGATCGTGACCGGCGTGATCTCCATGATCGTGGCCGGAGTGATCCTCTTGCGTGGCAGCCGGCGGCGGGACGACTGGCGGCGTACTCGCACCACTGCACCCCAAAGCGAATAAGGAATAGGCGCCGCATCCCAGGAGGATGTAGTGAACTCGATTTAACATTGCATTTCCTTCAGGATTAGTAGTGAAACGATCAATTGTGTCGTGTGTCCACCTTTGATTGTCAGTGGCAATCCGGGCTACTCTTCGTGAGTACAGACACCACGACGGGAACGGATCTGGCATCACCAACTCGGGAAACGTTCAGCGCCGAATCAATGGATCAACGCGACCGATGGCAGAGAAGCGGAGACGAGTGCGCCTCGTTGCTTAATGCGCGCAGCACGCCCCACTGAGGCAGTGTCAACACGTAAAGCGTGACAGCTCGATACAGCGATCGAGAGCGGTGCCTGGCGCGACCTGTCGAAAGTGGCCAAGGCGTGATGTGTTCGAGCAAGAACAAACAATCGTGACGACTCCCAGCGGCGACAAGGTCACGACGTCCTGACGCTGCTGGCGGTTGTCTTCCTGAGGAACCGGGACAGCAGGATTTTGAGTTTTTACTGGTGCCGCTGCACAGCTACATGTGCTGCCACAGCAACACGAAGTCTGCCCGATTGCCGAGCGGTCCTTGCTGCAACACGACGAGCGTTTGTCTTTCGAGCAACAGGTCGGCTTCGTTTTCTTCGCACAGCAGGATGCCGTCGCAGTCTTCGAGCAGCAAGTCGTCGATGATTGTACGACTTCGTGGCGAACGGTCGAAAGGCTATCGCCGCAGCCACAGCTTGCGGCAGGCAGGGACTGTACGAGGAGCATCACAATTGCGACCCAGGCACTTACCTGCGTGATGATCGGATTGGATGCTGCTGCCAGCATGGCGTCGCTGTCCTTCCGTGACAGTCGAAAAATACTCTTGCGTCCGTCGCTTATTTTCGGTCGATAACCGCCGAGACATGAAGAATTGCGGCGAAGAATCTCGAAATGAAATCTGCGAGATTGTCTTGCACGACCGACATCGGGTCAATGTCAATCTGTCTAATTTAGGGTGTTACTTATTGCATTGCCAGCTCCAATACCAAAGACATCGTGCGTTCGTCTCGGTCTAGCCCGGCTAATGCGCAGACTGTTTTTTGACCGTTTGTTGGATCGCTCCGGCTGCACTACTAATGGTGCCTTCATCATGGATCACACGTTGGATCTCACGTAATGCCGCCATTTGCAAAGGCGTCCGCTCGACAATGATCTTGTCCAGACTGTTGTCTGGCAGCAGGATCGCTTGAGCTCGCCCCATGGTCAGGCGTGGGCTCCTCGCCGCGACGTCTCGGTCGCGCGTCTGCCAGTCTCCACTACGTCTGGTGAAATAGTCTGGTGAAATACTGATTTCTTTGCGTCTCATTCAATCGCAAGTTCCAGCACTTCGGCGTCGAGCT
>CAUJKL010000356.1 GCA_963204995.1 Planctomycetota bacterium
ATCCGTTATCGTCGTCGACGGTACGCCCACCGGCACTTGGATGGTAAATGGTGCGAGCCACTTGTTGACTTGCAACGCCGGCGCATTCGACAGATCAAGCGCGGCATCTTTATCATCTCGTGCCGCCGACGGTCCAGGCTGACCGTCCTGTTCGCCGTCCACCCGGCGACCTAGGTGTACCGACTCATCCATCGGTGTGTTGAGGTTATCAGGAACCAACACGTGGCGCGCCCCATTGCTCGCGGCCACGGTGCCGTAGCTGGCATTCGGTGCATCGCCATAGTCGAACTCAAAGTCACCGAGAATGATCGTGAACTGAGTCATTCCGTTGGGTTGATTATCCCGGAGGAAATTGCCCGCATTGTCTTGAATCAACGTGTTGTTCAACGTGATGACATAGACGCTGTTGGGTTCCCACAAAGTCGACAGAGGAGTCAGCAGCAGGACGCCCGTGCTGGCGTTGTAACCGAGCGTGTAGTCCGTGTCTTCCAACAATGCATCGCCGTTTCGCGTGATGTGAACTGCACGCTGCGAAATGCTCGCGGTGGGATCCGTCGGATCGCTCGGCTGAGTCAATATATCTACAGTTCGCGCGTTGATGCCCGTCCCCTGGAATGGCGAACCAGGACCGGCGCCGTCACCCAGCAAGATAGAAAACTCTTCGAGGAAAATATCGGTTCGATAGACAACCGTTGCGTTTGGATCGAGATCCAAACCAGCGGCGTCGTTATCCACTGGAATCAAGAGCTGCGCATAAGGTCGTTCGTCATCCGCCTTGTCGACCGCCCCGCGATCCTTAAAGACCGACGAGCCAGCCCCCAGAGGATCTTCAATCGAGTCGACTCGCAGTTGCCCGTAAACGTCGCGCTCGGGAGCGACGATCGCGGACGGAGGCAGCCCGATTTGATTCTTGAAGTTGGCGAAGTTCGCTCGGTCCTGTAGCAGATTCAGCGAGCTATCGACGATGGGGGAACCATCCGCTGGGTAGAAGTTGCCGCGATTAGGATTCGCAAAGAGCTGCGTCGAGGCAGGCACGTCTTGAGACGAAGAGCCGAGCCCGCTCACGCCCGCACCGCTCGTGTTGTTCGTATTGTTTTGATAAGAGGTCGAGCCGATCACCGTCCGCGAAGAGCTCGCATCCACGGTGATGCCATCCGTGAATCCCGTCACCACGTTGTTGAGGAGTGTTGGTGCGGCATTCGTGTCGATCACGATACCGGCCAACGCTTGACCGCCACCGATTGCACCAATCAACGACTGGACGAAGGCGTCAAAAAACGCGTCCGGGTTGGTGCGGAAGTTGTCGATGTCGAGCAACTGTCCGCCTGTGGCATCGGCAAACTGCATGTAATCTTGGGTTGCCGTATTGGGGTTAGCCCAAGGAACCCCGAACGGCTCCGTTAGCCCATTCGGCTCAATAATTCCAAAGAAGATAGCGTTCGAGGCGATTAGTCCGGCAAGTGCTGCCGGCTGGGAAGCCGGACTGTCGTCGTTCTCTTCCTGAATCAAGACGAGTACCAACCGGGATCCAGATGTGTAGTTAAAAGTCGTGGGACCGCTTTGCGGATCAAATAGGTTCAGCGCTTCTAATACCGCTTCACTACCGTTTTCTCGTGCACCGCTGATCCGGTTTACTAGGTCCGGGTAGGGTGCGCCCGGTGCATTGAAGGTCGCGAAGTCCGTGATATCCTGAATCTGCACGGGCTCGCTGCCGCCAAACTCGGGAATCCGGACGGCACCGTATCGGGCATTGATTCCTGCCGCCTGCATCGCGTTGTCCATGAGTGCTATACGAGCAACAATATCCCGAATGATAAATCCCATGCTGCCGGTCGTATCCTGCAGGAAAATCACATCGGCGTCGGCTATCCCGCCGGCGGCTGGCGTGCCGCCATAGATCGTGTTGTTGACGATCCGGCCAAACGGAATTGCCGCATTCGGTGCTGCCGAGGGCTCTCCAGCAAAATGGATTCCTCCGCCTGTCGGACTCGCCACGATAATGTTGTTCTGAATCACCGCGCCAGGAGCATACTCGTCATTGTTGAGTTGGGCAAAGTTAATCGGACCGCCTGGATAGGTGCGGTTTCCAGCGATGTCCCGCGCCCCAGGCTGGACTTCGACGCCCCAAGACGCGGCGTTGCTAATCGTGTTGTTCTCGATCAACAAGAGGCCTTGATCGCGATAACGATTTGAATCGCCGAGGCGGTTGTACGCTTCGATCGAGTTTGCCACTCCACTGACGTCGATACTGTCGGCACCGCTGAGGATCGACGGTGCCAAGGCTGTTACCGACACGGTTCGCGTTCCGTCATCGACGAACTCGTCGATCGTATCGATGTAGAATGTCGCGGTCGTCGCACCCGCCAAGATCGTGACAGAAATCGTCTGGCCGCTCGCGCCCGTCACTGGATCTCGCAAGGTCAACTCGCTCGGATCACTGGCGTGCAGCGTTACAATCAAGTCCTCACTCAACGCACCGGGAATACTGACGGTACCAGTTGTCGCCAGCAGCCCAGCGGTTTCCAGGACCGAAGCCGCGGCGATGTTGACAGACAGCGTTCGCTGTTCGTTGTCCGTAACATCCACAACATCGCTAATCGCTGAATACGTTCGCGCCGACAGACTCGTCGCGGTGATGCGTGCGGTTTGTGTGCCGTCAATCAAGCCGTCGTTGACGGCCCCTAGGAACACCGTGCTGGTCGCGACCGTTTGCCCGGCCAAGATCGTCGCGGTGCTGCCAAAGCTAAACGCCGCTTCCGTGGTGTCGCTGCTAGTCAGCCGGTAGGTGACCGTGCCGATCGTATCGCTTCGAGTCACCTGCACTCGAGTGGCGAATGGACCGGCTGTCTCGTCGATCGTGTCGGGCGCGAGTACGGTGACCGTCACGGTGGGTGGAAAGTCGTCGATCGAGTCCAATACGTCAATCGCATCGGTGATCGAATCAAAGCCTGACGCGACCGCAGTTACAATTACCGTCTGGGGACCGTCTGTCAGTTGGTCATCGATCGCGTCCAAATTGATCGTAATCGAGGAAGACCCGTTGGGGATCGTCACCGTGATGGTCCCGCCGGTCGATCCAGAAGCCGGATCGGTCAGTCGGAGTTCCGTAATATCGCTGCTGGAAATCGTGAAGGTTTGGTTGCCGGTGGTTATCGGAACGCCATCTGCTCGCATCCGCGTGATGGTCGCGGTAGCCGCTGCGGGGCCAGCGTTTTCAAAGATGTCGGGGCCGGCGATGCGGACTTCCACCGTGTCGCCGCCACCACCGAAGGCATTCGCCGTCCAAGCCCCGCGACCAAAAGTTCCGGCGACCAGGATGTTGTCGGCAGCGTTCACGTCCAAATCCCAAGCCAACACGCTCGGCAAGCCAACGCCGTACTTCTGCCAAACGCCAGGCGCGCTCAAAGACATTCGCGAGACGCCAGTCTGGCCGCCCACATAGAGATACGCATCGCCCGGAACGCTAATAAACGCGGTGGAATGGTATTGCGTGTCGATTGCCGACAACGTCCCGGTAATGTCCGCCCAAGTGGCACCGGCATCGTTGGTCAAGTAGACATGCGTGCTGTCAACCACCATGGCGCGCATCCAATCCTCGGTATCCAACACAATGTCGCGAATGGTGGATGCGCCTGGCAACGCAGCCGTGGCGTTAAAGGGACCACCCGCCGTCGTGCGGACGAAAACCTGGTTGCCAAAGCCAACATACATGACTTCCTCATTCGGCACCCCAAGACGTTTCCCGCCGTACGCGAGGGGCTCATTGTTGAACGTACCGTTCACTCCGATGGCATTGGTTACCTGCGTGATCGTAGAGCCCTGATCGAACGATTCGTACACTGAGCCAGAACCGCCGACGGCGATTCGCAGTGGATTGACCGCGTTCAATTCAATCGGCGTGGAGAATTGCGGGTCCGTAACCGACGCGGAATCCAGAAATGTCGAGCTAATCTGATTGTTGGCGGAGTCGTAGACCCGGCGCGTAAATCCACCTAGATTTTGTGCGCTAAAGTAACGGACGGATTGACCGACTCCCGCCAGCGAGACGTTGTCAACAATTACGTCGCCACCATCGCCACCGAAAGGATGGTCCCACGTCAAACTTCCGGGGCTGACTTGATAGACTGTCCCATTGTCCTGGGTACCGCCTACGATCACATTCGAAACCGAGTCGTACGCAATGTCGTGGAATTCGATGACTGCCAAGTTGTTGATTTCGGAACGCCATTGGCCAGAGTTCGTGGTCGGCGTAGAGAGGCTGAAGACTCCACCATCCGAAGTGGCCCACAGATTACCATTGGCGTCCACCGCCATGTCACGGAAATCGACGTGGGGCGAGTTAAAGGAGCCACCAGTAATGGCCGTCGTCTGCGAGCCGGCGGCTGCGGACGCATCCCAACGGTACATTGGCCCTCGGTCGCCAGCCGCGTACACAATGTTCGGGCTGGACGGATCCGCCGAGATCGCCAGATGCACGTCTCCCTGGCTACCGGCACTCGGATTCGATGGAGGTGCGTCCAGCGCCACAAAGGCAGCGCCGTTGAGCGAGCGGAACACGCCTCCAAAATCGCCGGCGTTCGTGGTTACGGCGAAGACGGCGGTGTTGGCTCCCGTGTGATGCACCGCCAGTTCGATCTTGCGAGTGGTAGCGCTAATACCGGTGATTCCCGTCGTGATGTCGGTCCAATTGAGCCCCGAGTCGACGCTGCGGAACACCCCGACGCCACGTACTGCGGCATAGAACGTGGTCGTCGTAAGTGGGTCGCCAACCAAGTCGGTCACGCTCCCAGCAGGCAGTCCATTCGTACCCGAAATAAGCGTAAAACTCGCTCCGGTATTCGTGCTTCGATACAAGCCGTTCCCGCCGCCGCCGCCCCAAGTGGAATCCGACGCTGCAAGCAGTATGCTGCCGCGCGCTGCTACGCTGGCGAAGTTCTGGCCAAGCAAGTTGGCATTGGTCAACTGGGTCCAAGTCGTTCCGCCATTGGTCGTGTACAACAAGCCGTTCAAAGAGCTGCCCACGCCGCCGAAACTGCTGTAGTGACCGATGCCCGCGATGAGCGTTTGGCTGGTTGCATCAAGGGCATCAAATTCAATAGCACCAATCGATAAAGCCGGCAAATTATCCGTGAGTGGCGTCCAAGTCGGATTCGCCGCCGTGGCATTCGCTGTCCGCCAGACACCACCGTTCACGCTACCCACGTAGGCGATGTTTGGGTTGGTGGGGTGTAATGCGACGTCATGGACGGCACCCGTAATTTGGTCGTCCGGCGGCACATTTTCCTGTCCGTTGATGACCGGTCCAGGCCCTTGTGGAGTCCAGTTAATCGTGCCTGGCAGGAATATGTCCGTCCCATCGTCGGTGACCGTAAGGCTCGTCTCGCCGCGATTGAAACCAGCGGCATAGGCCACGAGGACGACCGTGTGTGGGCCGTCGATAAGGTTGTCATCGACCCCGGTGACGTTAAACGTGGCAGTCGTCTGACCTGGTTCGAAGGTAATTGTTGCCGGCACGCTCGCCTCACTCACATCAGAGCTCAGCAACGTGATTACGACATCTTGCGACCGAATTCCGTTGATGGAAACAGTGGCAGTCGTCAGGCCCCCATTTTCGCTAATCGAAGTGGGGTTGTTGACGACGAGTGACAGCGCTGGAATCGTCGCCGAGTCCGTTACCGTAACGGTGCTTGCCACGTTGGCAAATCCCGGTGCCGTCGCCACAACGGGAACGGCTTGATCGCCATCCACGATGTAGTCCTCGACGCCTCGCATCAATACCGTGACAGAGGATTGACCTGCCGGGATCGCCACGGTGAACGTGTCGTCGGTTGCTGGGTGATCTTCGACCGATATGTGCAGTCGGTAGATGTCGCCGACAAGCGGCGCATTACCGCTCACGCCACCGGGACCACCCGTCGCACCAACCCGCGCAACGGCCACGGTGTAGTTATCCGCGAGCAGTTGCTGGTCGATCGCCGTCGTACCAAACAGCCCGCCGACCACCAAGCTGCCCGTCGAATTAAACAAGAAGATCCGATCCGTGAAATTCTGGTCAGTAACATCGATGACGACCCGGCTGTTGTCGTTCGGCACGGCAAATGAGTAGTAGTCGATTGTGCCGTCACCAGTCCCAGGAACGCTGACATGCGGCAAGTACGTGGCGGTGGGGATTCTGTTATGAGTGCCCAGCGACCAGCTCGCGGCTTCCAGGTCATGCACTTGGGCCAGCGAGTTGTTCGGCTCCTGTTCCGCGACGATCGTGCCATCACCGACTCTAAGTTCGCTGCCATCCAGGCTGTACAAGGTCACGATCAGCGGATTATCGAGTACGGCGTTGGTGCGCGTAACCGTGAGTCCCTCGCTAACGGCGGTATGGTTGTCAAGCGAGATGTGCAGCGAGTACGTATCACCGAGGCCTGGTTGAGTGCCGGTCACGCCGCCGGGATTTCCAAACGAATTGAATTTACCGACGGCAATCACATACGTGCCTGGGCTGGCAAACGTGTATTGAATGTGCGAGAGCGTCCCAGGTCCGCCGTCGTCGTCACTGCTCAGCAGCGTTCCCGTCAAATCGTACAAGAACAGCTCCGTGTCGAAATTACCTGGATCGGTAGCAAACACTCCTGTTTCGCCGGCGGCGGCCGTGAATGAGTAGTAGTCAAAGGTCCCGTCGCCAGTACCTTGAATTGTCTGATGGGGGATCGTCGTCGAAATATTGGCCCCCAATTGATCGACAATCGTTCCGTCGAACACCAAGTTGTAGGGGCCAGCATCGACATTCTGAGCGCCAGCAATCGAATCGTTCGGTTCGACTTCCACCACGTTGGCCGCCGCACCCACCGTCGTGCCCTCCGCTAAGGAAGCAGGACTGACGGCGATGGATAGCGTCGCGACGTCATCGTTGATCACATCCAACGTATCGCTAACCGACGAATAGCCGAGTGCCGTTGGAACGACAATGATCGTATCGTTGCCTTCGTCGACATTATTGTCGATGGCGTTCAGGTTGACCGGTATTGGTAAAGTTGTCTGCCCGGCGGGGACCGTCACAGTCAGCGTCGTGACACTCTCGTTCACAATGTGGTTTTGGACAGCCACTTGCAGATCATACGAATCGCCAACGGCAGGCGGAATGCCGACAATTGCGCCGCCAACTCCGGCAGCCGCGCCGCCGGTGGCCACGCCGATCGTAAACGGCCCAAGATCTGTCGGCTGGATCGAATAGTCAATGAACGACTCGTCGGCTCGCGTCGAGCCGGGATCGCCTCCGGGAACGCTGTCTTCGCTCTGAGCCAGCACGACACCGTTTCGGTCGAACAAGAACAGCTTCGTATCGAAGTTGGTCATATCTGTGTCGACGTACAGCTGATCACCCGCAACCGCCGTAAACTTGTAATAGTCGAACGTGCCGTCACCCGTTCCCTGAATCGTCAGGTGCGGGACGGTCGTGGCGATATTGGCACCGCCGCCGTCGTTCACGTTTGCATTGGGCTGCAAGCTCCAGCCAAGGGCATCGATATTGACCGACAGCGAAAAAGTGTCGTTCGGCTCCTGTTCGTTGACGATATGACCGAATGTCACATTGGGCCTACCAGCTGCAACGCCTTGATCGATGATCGTAAGCGTGACGCTGCGTCCACCAACCGGCGCGGGCTGTTCAAGCGTCACGTTAACTGTCGTCGCTACATTCGTGGCGTTTTCCGAAATGCTCGCAGCAGCGATATTCGCCACGACATTGGGAGCCGGAGCGCCCAACAAGACGTTCTTCGCGTCGACCAGGTCCACCCGGTTACTGGTAGTCGTATGAACGATGGCCCTGACGCTGAAATCGCGAACCCAGTTGGGAACCGTGTTAATCGCGTTCCTCATGCTGATCGCGACCTGGTCTTCCGTCATCGCGGTGGTGAACGGAACGCGAATATTCCCCGTGGCGACGTTGCCATCGCGGTCGAACTCGAAGGTCTTTGTCGTCTTGCCAATAATCGAGAAAGTCATACCATCGGTCAGGGAAGCGCCCAGCGGCGCGGTCAGGGTATAGCCATGATCGATCCGTTCGTTGGTATCGTACGTCGGGCTCGGGCCCTTGGTCAGCGAATTGTTCAGGCTGAAACCGATCGCAATATCCGGAAGGGTCGGGTCGACGAGTACCGCATAGTCGTCCGCGCGCCGCACTTCGACCTGGTAGGGACCGACAAGAACCTCTGGCGATGGCATGACCGCTACGGGAGGTTGCGGCATGGCAAAGAAATCCGTGCCACCCGCGCGGCTTCCGTTCGCGATTTCGCCGCGTTCCGAGAAGCCGATGATGAGATCATCGATATAGAAGCCTTCGTGGTCGTTGTTTTGCGTCCGGATGGAACGCAGGCCGTCCGAGAATTCACCGAACCGGGAATCGATCGTCCCTTCCGTCGGATCGTTCATCGCGCCCGCCGTGCTAAAATCAAATCGCAATTTGAGGTTCGCCTGGCCGCTATAGCCGCTCAAGTCGATGCGAGCCTGTCGCCAACTGCTGCTGTCGAATAGTTCCTGGACTTGCTGATTGGCCACACTGCTGCCGAACCGCAGTCCTTCGGTTGCCGAATCCGTCCAAACGTTAGGGAGTTCGGCGTCGTTGTAGGGTACTGCGGGGGTGGTACTGCGAGTCGAGTTGTTCGTAGCGATCAGATCCCATGTGACGCCATCGTCTTTGGAGATGAAGGCCCGGGCGCTATCTCGGAACGGATTGTTGCCATCCGAATTTTCTGTCGACCCGCCATGATTTTCCGTGTCGAGGAAATAGTTGAAATAGAGAGTCGGCTTATCGGCGCTGGCGTACGGTTCGAGACTGAACGAACTGGTTTCCAAGCTCCCAAGCGCTCCACCCGGCGCGTTGTAATTGTCGCCGATATTGTTGTTGCCGATCGTCAAGTCGCTTTGGAAGATGTTCGTCAGGACACCGTATTGTGCGTTATTGGCTTGGTAGCCGAGATAGTCATACTTCGTGTTGCCCGGAATGTCGAACTCTTCAAGTCCGAAATAGAAGCTCGCCCCGCCTTCGCCCTCGTCCGTGTTTTCGCCATTGATGCTGAGCGTCTCGCTACCCGGCGTCCGGCTGTTGTCGAACAACGCCTTAATACCGTGAGCGGTATCCGGCTGGCCTCGCCTAAGCGTGGGATGCCACAGATTGAAATCGATAGATGAGAACGCCAATCCCGTGACATTTGTCAACCCGGTATCAATAAAAGTCGCATCCGCGAAGTTGTCGCCGTCGCTGTCGAAGACGGGCTGCAAGGCTCCCGCCGTGTCGAAAGCGTACAACAGACCCGTGTCCGAAATTGCAAACAAGGTATTAGCATATCGCCCCGGAATCTCGTTTCCGGCCGCGTCGAATTCGCTGACGTTTTGGGGACCGAGAGACAGACCTTGGAAGCTGACGCCGGTGATCGAATTCAATCGAGTGGCAACACCCGAATTCTCGTTGATCTGTATGAAGTCGCCAGCGCTGGTGACGCCGTACAACTGCCCGCCCGATATCGCCGAATAGGCCAATCCGGAAACGAATCCCTGCAGCGGACCGAGCGGATCAATGCCATCACTACCCACGGTCGCGCCAAAACCAACTCCTAAGGTGATTGTCGTGAAGCCCGACACGATCGTCGTACCGGCGTTTCCATTCGTGACCGCCGCCGTCACCATCGAACCCGCCGTACCGTGCGAGTTGATCAAATCGACAAGGGTCTGCAACGTCTGCACAGCGTTGTTCGTGTTGTTTAAGTTGACGGTGATGATTCCCGTGAATGGATTAGCGCTGGTAACTTGAGTTGCACCACCGCCCCGCGAGACAATTACGGTGATACCGTTACCCGCAACTCCAGGCGCTCGCGACTGAATGGTCACCGTGCCGTTGGTGGGAGTCGCGTCCGCGAAACCAACACGAGCGTCAGCGAACGTAACGCCAGCCGGTTGGATGTTGCCTTCAAATCCAAAACGGCTGGTGCGTACCGCAGAGCCACTTGCCCCTTCAGAATTTCCGCGATAAAGCTTCGAATTGAATGACGGTGCTCCTCCCACCGCAAATCCCGCCTCGCGGACGGAGTACATCACGTCGTACTGGGCATCAAAATTTCCATTCGTCCCTGTTCGGTCAAACGTCAGCGCATCCACATCGTCCGTGAATGTCAACTCGTCAATCGTCGGGACCGGATTGTTGCCGTTCGGCTGCGGAGTGGGAGTTCCGCTGGGGACGTTGTCGTCTCCAATCGTGGTCAGAGCACCATTGCCGGCATCGATCGTGACAAGTGTCCCTGCCAAATTGGCGACGTTGTTCTGCGTCTGAGGATTGGGATTGTTTACGTCGCGTCGCTGGTATCCATAAAATACACCATCCGAGCGAATCGCCAGGTCTTGCACGGTTTCGACCGTATTCCCCGGAGCCAGATCATTCGTCACGCGAGTGACGCGTCCACCCTGGAACGGATTGACGGTCCACAGCTGGTCTCCGTTGGCGGCGGTCGCGTACAACAGCACGTCGCCCAAGTTGAATGGTCGCACGTGCGCCGATAGGCTTATTGCGTTGGTGATGTCGAGCAGCGGCACCGGGTTGTCCTGCGGAATCGCCGCGCCGTTGGACGTATAGCCGGTGAAGCCGATATGATCCTCGGCAACGCGGGTGACCGAGTTCACCGGTTCCAAACGAAATGCCGGATCAAAGGGTGTAAAGCGGAAATACTGGTCGAGCGGATCGGGCAACATCAAGTTCGACGAGACAGCGATTCGGTAATCGGCTGCCGCGCCTTCCGGAAGATGCACGGGCCCGATGAAGGGATCGTTCAGACCGAGTGAACCACGACTTAAAGCAGAAGTATCGGGCACAATGCCGGGACGTCCTTGGTCGTCCTCGACGTTCGACTCGCGACCGATCAGCAGCAGATTGCCTTGAGGGTCGAAGACGTACAAGCTGTTGTCGCCGCGCACGACACCGTCCGAGTAATCCAAGTCGAACACGGCAGCGATCGTCTTGCCCCCGTCGTTGATTCCAGCGATGGATTGGATCGAATTCGGCGCATGCGCGACATTGAACTGATAGAAGTCCCGTTGCTTCTCGCTGGTAATCGCGGCTGCATAGGGAGGCATTGAAGTAATGAGACCTCCAGCGTTGTTTCTGATTGCCAATTCGCCCGCGATCGTGATGGACGCTCGATCCGTTTCAAGGAGATTCCCGAGGTTCTGCGGCGCGCCGGCGTTGCTGATTAGGTTCCTGTCGATCTCCGAAGTTTCACCGACGATCAAGGAATGAGCGGGCAACCCCCGCACGTCGATGGCTGTCGTGGCATACCGGATATCGGCGAACCGCACGGTCGAGCCAGGGAACTCGTCCACCTGCTTCAAGCGGACCTGCAACCTGTAAGCACCGCTCGTCAAGCCACCATCGAGATTAGTAATCGCCGTATCGGGGTTTGGGTTACTGCGGACGCGAACGAAGTAGGTTCCGCTTGTTCCCGTGCCCGGCAGGAGCAGACGCATACTGGGATCACGAAAGTTTGTCGTATAGAAATCGCCGATCAGCAGCGGGTCGTCGTGGGCAATTTGCGCAATCGTGCCGGAGAGGTTCGAATTCGTGATGGAGCGAGCAAGTACGGTACCGGAGATATTGACCAATTCAACAACCGCGTCCAACGCGGGAGAAGTCTGGTCGATATCAAACCAAACTTCAGTACCGGGCGTTCCCTTGAAGCTGTACACGTCCACGTCGGTCGTATCGTTGAGACTGATGAAGCCGTGTACTTCAAATCCGAGAACACTGTTCTCATCACCGCTCTTCTCGTTCGGTGCCAGCGTGCCTAATAGCTGAGCGACGGTGGGCGTCGGATTCGCATCGACGCCATCCGTAAAGGCATCCTCCAACTCGTCGACCGTGCGGACGTTGCGATCGTTGCTAAACTTGTCCAACAGAACGCTGCGCCAGTTCCCGGGGCTTGGCACCCCAGCCACCGCAACACCTGTGATGTCGTCCAGTCCATTCCCATCGACGTCGAGTCCGTCGTTATTGGTATCGAGCAATACGGAACCGCCGGGCGTGAATCCCGCACCTACCGAATCGTCGAGCAGCGACGTCAAGACGACCGGATGCCCGGCCGCGCCGATCACTTGCACCGTGCCGCCAACGCGATCGTCAATGTCCAACGGTGTTCCGGTCGCCGTGAACCCTGCTGTGTTCCCGAACAACTTAACGACCAGGCTTTCCGAGTTACTACTTTTCAGACGCACGCCTGCATTCGTGTGAAGGTTCTCCGCCACGATCGAATTGCGGAGCACATGGACAATGTCCGTGTCATCCCACACGGATTGAATCGTCAGCTCCTCGCCGCGCACCGTCAGGGCATTGGGAGTGTTATTCTCCAACCGATTTAGCCGCACCAAGGGACCGCTGTTGTCGGCCAACGAGTCGAAGGCATTCCGAGACCCCGTCGCGCGGCCATAGTCTTTTACGTTGCGGGCCTGTAGCGAATTGGCGTTAATACTGATGACACCACCCGCGTTGTCGCGAATAATGTTGTTGACGATGATTGGCTGGGCACCGCTGACGTGAATCGTCGAGGCCGAATTCCCGCCGCGACCGTTGCGGGCGACGTTGGGGTTAGGGTTCGGAGAGGCTAATCCACTGGCATTCTCTTCCAACACACTGTTCGTCAACCGCAGCCGAGCCTGATGGATCTCGATCGCATTGAATTGATCAAAGCCACCTTCGATTGGCACTTGTCCACCGCCAAATGCGATCAGCGCATTATCGATGCTGCCGCTGGAGACGTGGTCGAACATCAGTCCGCCCCAATCGCCCGGCACGCCGTTGCTAACGCCGTTGTTGTTGGAGTCAAAGGTTCCGCTGCCGCCGTATCGATCGTCCGCAATAGAGGTGAAAATGACTCGCCGTTGATCCGTCCCTTCGGCGATGAGGCTGGAGGCACCACGTTCCATTTCGATGCGGGCCTTACCCAACTTGACGACGACGCCCGGATCGACATGCAACCGACCGCTGAGTCGAGCGGTCGTACCCAAGGGTCCACCGGCCGCACCATTGATCAATAGGTTTTCGGTGATGACATGGGTGATATCTTCGTCGTCAAATCGTGCCCTGACATCGAGCTTTTCCAGAGGCACACCGAGCTGCGTCTCGATACGAACGAACAGGCCATTGATGCTGCTTCCCGCCAGGTAATTGCCATGAATGTCCGGCCCCATCCGACCGCCGGCATCATCGAAGCTGTTCGGATTGGCCGACATCGCAGCGTCGGCACTGTTGGTGATGGTGTTGAACGAGACCGTTGGGCGTGCGACGAGCATGTGAATGGGGGCAAAGACTTCCTCATTCGAGCCCACGAAAACCTTGCCGCCACCGTTATTGAGGTCCGCGTGGTTTACGTAATTCAGGAAGATGCCGTTCTGCTCCAGATCCGAATCGTCACGGAACACGATACCACCATAATCACCACGCAGCGGTGCTGGTCC
>CAUJKL010000357.1 GCA_963204995.1 Planctomycetota bacterium
ACTGCTGGACAAGCCAGCAGTGGCACCCGAGTTGGGAAAGCCAGCAGTAGCACCCGAATACCCGAGTTGGACAAGCCAGCGGTGGCACCCGAGCGAGGCTTTGCAACCTATAATCGTATTCGCTGCACTCGGTGATTATAGGTATCCAGGATGTGAACTCGACCTTGCGAATCCAGAGCCAGCCCCCAGGGCTGATGCAACTCGCCTTCCCGTCGCCCGCTGGTGCCCCAGTAACCGAGCGATTTTCCATCGGTAGTGAACTTCTGAACTCGGTTGTTGCCAAACTCGCAAACATATACATGCCCTTTGCCATCGAGTTCGATTCCGTAGGGATAGCTCAATTGTCCGATACCTTTGCCATGTTCGCCCCATACCTTCAGCAGTTTGCCGGTTTCGTCGAACACCTGAACGCGATGATTACAAGCATCGGCGACCCAAATGTGGTCGTCCTTGTCCACGGTGATGCCTTGCGGGCGGACGAACTTGCCGGGCTCGCGGCCGTGTCCGCCCCACTGCAAGACAAACTTTCCGTCTCGCGAGAACTTCTGAATCCGATCATGCTCACCATATTCGCCGACGTAGTAGTTGCCTTTCGAATCCTGCACCACATCCGTTAGAAAGTGGAACTCGCCCTCGCCCTGACCATTCACGCCACCGATCGTCCGGTCTTCCAACCATGTTCCGTCAGGCTTGTAAAACAGCACGCGAAAGTAATGCGTATCGGCGACGACCAGATTGCCTTCGTCGTCAATCGTCATGCCACAGGGCTTGCCGTTCTCGATGTCTGGCGTATGCCAACCGCGCAGATATTCCCCGTCGGTTGTGAAGACTTGAATGTGTCCCACCTTGTCGACGATGTACAGCAGGTCGTTCTTGTCGATGGCAATGGCTCGCGGCGTTTGAAAGCGGCCCTCCGACAAGCCGCGTCGTCCCCACACTTTGTCGAGCTTTCCGGACGATGCGGTCTCGTCGACGCAGCCGCACGCTCCAACAAGCAGCAACACAGCTATTGCCGACAAAACCGAACGCCGCATCGTCGATGGCCTTTCGAAGAATATGCGACGGGACTAGCCGCTCACCAGAAGCGAGTCGGCGGAAGTGAGACAACTTAGATCGGTCGGCAATTCGTCGGGAGAACGAAATGTTCGGATGCTTGATTCCGGGATGCCACGAAAGGCCTTCGCCGCACGATCCCCGTGCAACGAACGCTCGTCGAGCAAGTGGATGTAGATGGCCGCGACCTGACTGGGACGTTTGCGGGCCAACCGACCGTACATCTCCGCATCCGCTTCGCCCGAATCGCCGACCAAAATGAATCGTCGACGAGGGAACGTTTTGAGCAATGTTTGAATGACTTTGGCCTTTCCCTTTCGCCGAATCAACAGCAAGCGACGCAGCATGTGATCGCGCAACCGAAACGACCGCAAGTGAAACGAACCCCACGGAAACTCGCAGGCATCGCACATCTCGGCCAGCGGCGTATACAGTTGCCAGGGGCTTGACGACACATAGTGAAAGGCAGCTCCCTGATTGGCCCAGTGGCGATAGAGCGTCGACATTCCGTCAATCGATTCGAACTCGCGAAGAAACGTTCGTTCCAGCAGAAGACGGCGTGAGTGGACGTTGGAGACTTTAATCGTGTCGTCAATATCCGAAACAACGGAGACGCCTTCATCGTGCAACAAATGTGCATGCACAGAGAAATTGGATTCTGATCCGTCGCGAGACAGTACGTGTAATTTTAGCACTCCTCCACGGAGGTCGCCACTCTCGCGCAATTGGTCTAACTCGTGTGCCGACAGCTTCACCGTTCCGGCAAAGCGACCGTTCCGCTTGGTGCGCCGTTGCAGTTGGTACACGCGATCACCGACTCGCAATGCAACTTGTTTGCCACGTTGCGTCGGCGCGATGAACTCGCGAATCCGCGACTCAAACAGTTCGTGCTCGGCAGCGGTCGGCTGGACTTTGGCCGCACGTTGCAGCAAATTCAGCAGCATTCGCTTGCGTCGGCTTTCGCAGCCGGCCTCGTACACCGTGCCCGTGATATCGATCCGCCATGCCGCCCCATCGTCGACTAAATGCCCGATTGTCGGATAGACGACCACATGGTCGCTGGCCTCCACATCGGTTCGAGACTCGACTCGTATCAGCATGTTTGCGAGGGATTAACTAATTGTGTGATGGGATCGCCGACCGTCGAGGATAACGCTAAAGAACCGCCAATTCGACTTGTCCTTTAGACTCAACTGACGTGTCTCAGTCAAGGAGCAGCAGGTCCGAGGTAGGATGGACGCCTCGTCCGTCCGCTCCCTCTACGCTTTCGTTAATCTGCCGGTCGATGAGTTCTCGATTGTCATGGTAATACGACACCGCGGCAGAAACATCCGCCAAGCGGAGTTGCGGAAATTCCGTCACGATCTCGTCGGGGCACATTCCCTGCTCTGTCCATAGCACGACATCCGCGACGGCGGGTGGCTGTGGCGGAGTCTTCGACGCCACGGCTAATTGGAGTTCATGGTAAGCCGGGGCTTCGCGGACTCAGCACCAGCCACCTCGTTCCATGAAGTTATTTCCTGGACGATCCTAATAACTTCCAGCGTCTCCTGTGATAGCATCCGGAACGAAGAAGAAAACGCCAGTTGACGCGGCTCGAGAGATTATGCCAGCACAGACAGGCTCACCGTAGCGTGTCATTCGGCAGCGATGCGACGAAGTGTTTCTCCCGTTTTCGTATTGCCGAACGCGGCCGACGGATACTTGCGGTCATAGGTCTCGCAGATCAATCGTTCGTACCCGGCGACCATGCGGTCGAGCGACCAATTCGCCTCGATGGCAGCGCGTCCCGCCGAGCCGAACGAACGGGCCAGCGTGCGATCGGAGAATAACGTCAACCAGTGATTGGCCAACGCGACGGCGTCGCCGGGTGCGACGAGATGGCCCGTGCAGCCTTCGGCCACCGATTCCGCGACCGAGCCGACGCGAGTCGACACAACGGGAATCTCGCAAGCCATCGCTTCCAGAATCGAAACGGGATTCGCTTCGTTGTGAGAGGTCAGTGCGAACACATCGAATGCCGAAAGAACCTGCGGGATATCGGAGCGAGATCCGACGAAGTGCGTGCTGCTGGCGACGCCGGCTTCGATCGCGGTGCGTTCTAACTTCGCTCGCTCGGGTCCGTCGCCAACGACGATGAAATGGGCGTCGGGCCGTTGCTTGGCGGTTAACGCCGCAGCACGCAGGAATAGCGTGTGATTCTTCTCCGGCCGCAGCGCCGCGACGATGCCGCAGACCGGAGCCGCTGGCGGAATGCCCAACTTCGTTTTTACAGCGAGGCCGCTATCGGGCAGCGAGCGGAAGCGATACGTGTCGACTCCGTTGGGGATCACGGTGACTTTCTCTTTCGGAAAGCGTTCACGCTCGATCATGTGTCGTCCGTGATTGGCGGCGACGGCGATGAAGCCGTCGGTCATCGGAGTCAACAGGCGATTCAAGCGACCGACGGAATCGGGCCAGCCGGTCGAATGCAGGGCCGACAAGATCACGGGTACGCCTTCCATCCACGCGGCAAGCCTTCCCCAAAACATCTTGTCTCCCGCTCCGACAGTTACGACCGCGTCGATCCGTTGCTCGCCGAGCAGCTTTCGCATACGAGCCAAGATGCGATGATCATATTTCCTGCGAATCAAGCCGGCGTGAACGGTCACTTCGTTGGCGGCGACTTCCCCTAACGGTCCCATCTCCTTCAAGCAGCACAGTTCGGGAGCAACGATGTCGCGATCCAATCGCCGCATCAAGTTCACGAGCAGCGTTTCCGCACCCCCGATCGGCATACTCGTGATGACGAACATCGTTCGCAGTGGCCCGCGATCGAGGCGCTGTGTGAGTACTCGCTCTTTTTTGAACATGATGAAAGTTCCTTACGTCGAGACGGGAGTGATCAGGCCAAGTGCCGATCGACCACTTTGAAG
>CAUJKL010000358.1 GCA_963204995.1 Planctomycetota bacterium
AACGCCGCATCTGCCGGAACTTCGGTCGCAGTTGTCGAGTGGATTTACGAAACACCATGCTTTCAAGCTATTTGCGTTTGCGAAGCTCCGGCAACGGGTTGCGACCTTGGTCCGGCCTACGATGAGAAATGCGGGCTAGGACGCGTTTCGTGTTGACGAGCAGAGTTTGGCGTTTGCGGCGATCGTTGAAGTCGTCGAAAGTGGCGGCGATTTCCTGGCCCACGACCACACGTTGAAATACTTCCGCACGGAGTTGTCCGAGTCGCGGTTGATGGCTCGCACGCAGCGCGACAAGTGGCAAGCAGCGGGTTCGACCACGCTGGCCGAACGTGCCGCGCAACGCGTCCAGCAGATCCTCGCTGACCCGCCAACGCCTTATCTGAGCGATCAGCAGTCTCGCGATATCCGTGTGATTGAAGAGTACGCTCGGAGGAGATGTCAGTGAGGCCAAACCTGACGTGGCCTATGGCCGCAACCAAAGTAGCTTGACTCTCTGAGTCGAGCATCTCCCGTCGGCTGCTCGACTCGGAGAGTCAAGCTACAAACATGCGCGCACGGCGCGCAAATGTCGCTTAGTAAGACTCTAAACACGATAGCGGCGATTTACTTTTGGTGGTAGAGTGTTGTAACTCCCCTCGTTTAACCCGCAGCCGCAGGCGAGGATTTTCTGAGTGAGCCCCGCCTGCGGCTGCGGGTTAAACGACGTAGTTGTTATCACACGGAATGAACGCTCTCTTTAGTCGCTTCGTCTCTGGAGGACTCTCGCATGTCGCACGCTCCGTCTACTCGAAGACAATTCCTCAAGACATCCGCCGGCGTCGTTGCGGGCGGAGCGATGGTTCCCTATTGGCTGAGCGGCACAAGTGCCCAGGCCGAGCCGATACAAGCCAAGAACGACCGTCCGCATATCGGAGCGATCGGTGTGGGAGGACGCGGTTCGGCGGTGCTGGCACAAGCGGCAGCTTTTGGCGAAGTCGTGGCCGTTTGCGACGTCGATCGGACGCATGCCGAACGGGCTCGCGAGAAGCATGGCGGAAGGGCCACGATCTATGACGACTATCGGCGCTTGCTCGAACAAAAGGACATCGACATCATCGTCAATGCGACGCCCGACCATTGGCACACGGCGGTCAACATTGCCTCCTGCCAGGCCGGCAAAGATGTGTACACCGAAAAACCGCTGACGCTCACGATCGATGAAGGCAAGCAACTGAGCCAAGTCGTCGATCAGACAAAGCGGGTCGTGCAGGTCGGCACGCAGCAGCGCAGCGAACTCGCGTTTCAAACCGCCGTCGAACTGGTTCGTAACGATCGAATCGGCAAGCTCAAACAAGTCTGGGTCGCGTTGCCCTACTATACGACGAAGGCCGGGCCGTTCGCGGTCGAGCCGGTTCCATCTCACTTGAATTGGGAATTGTATCAAGGGCAGGCACCCGCGCACGACTACTGCCGCGCGCGGACGCATTCCAATTTCCGCTGGTGGTATGAGTACGCCGGCGGCATCATCACCGACTGGGGCAATCACCACATGGACATTGCCCACTGGGGTGCCGATTGCGAATTGACGGGGCCGGTCTCGATCGAAGCGCGGGGCATGTTCCCCAATGCCGGTGCAGCAGACAGCTTCAATACGCCTGACCGTTTCTTCTCGCGTATGGGCTATGCCAACGGCGTCGAGATCCTCTACTTCTCATCGGTGAACGACCGACAACGGTATGGCGGCATTGCCGAGCAGCACGAGGAGATGACTCCCGACAAGATCAAGTACTTATTCGGCGAGGACTGTCCCGACGAAATCAAGTCCTTCGATCGCAATGGGGTCATGTTCGTTGGCGACAAGGGACGGGTCTTCGTCAACCGGGGCGGTGTGTATGGGAAGGCGGCTGAAGAGTTGAAAGAGAATCCGTTGCCGGAAGGATCATGGCGCGTGCCGCCGAGCAGCGATCATATGGGCAACTTCTTCGAGTGCGTGAAGACACGGCAAGAGCCCGTCTCGCCCGTGCGGATTCAGCATCGCACGATCTCGGCCTGCCACTTGACGAATATCTCGATACGTCTCGGTCGCAAGCTCGCTTGGGATCCTAATACGCAGCAAGTTGTCGGTGATCCTGAAGCCAACACATGGCAAGAGCGTGAACAGCGGTCGGGATATCAGATTCGCGTGTGACAGAGGATACGAGCGATGCGTACACCGAGACGATGGGCGATTCACTTCTTGCTTGCTTCCGTGCTGGCGAGTTCTGCACTGGCGGCGGAACCTTCGCAATTCACGGTCGCGGCCCATGACTTCGACCGCAGCAACCTGCGCATCAGCTCGCGCGGCGAGTCGTATGCGACGCTTCACGCCTGCATCTGGAATGCGGGCCAATATCCCAATCGGGCGGACTACGAAATCGAGTTTCCCGTCGAAGCGGATTATGACCTTTCGGTTTTGTATACGGCAGCGGCCTCGCGGCCCGTGGATATTCTCGTCGATGGGAAGCAGATCCATACCGGGCTGGCCAGCGTCACGGGCAGTTGGAACACCGATCACGCCCAGTGGGAGAAGCAGTGTACGGTGCATCTTGCCCCGGGCAAACACACGATCACACTGCAACGCCAAGACTGTATGCCGCACATCTGCGCGTGGCGCGTCGAGTCGTCGGTGGCGTTTCCGGCAGGATGGAAGCTGATTCGTCCCAGTATCGAAGAACGTAGACAGCGCGAAGCCAAACGGGCTCGGCTTCAGGCGGGCCTCGCCGCGCTCGAGTTGGTCGATATCGTTGCCTTGCGCCGCGCGGTCGACGACTTGGTCACACAATTCGCTGACGACTTCATCGGCAAGGAAGAAGCGCAGTCGCGCGTGGCCGACATCGAGCGACGCCGCGACGAAGTTCGCCGCTTGCTGGAAGCGGACGACGAACTCGCCGTGCGGAAACTTGGTGAGCTTCAAAAACTTCAGCGTGAGTTGTTACTGGCGAATCCGCTGCTCGACTTCGACCGTTTGATGGTGGTAAATCGCAGCACGACTTCACCCAGCCTGGGCCTGCCTCAGAACTGGCAGAGTAACAGCGTCCTGCCGACCAGCGGCTTCGATGACGAGATCGCTTGCCTCTCGCTGGCCGAGCCCGCAGCGGAACTGACTCGCATTTACAAGCCGAAAGAATCGGTCTTCGTGGGAGATGTCGACTTGGACTTCGACGCGGACAAGCTGCTCTTTTCGTCCGTGGGAGCAAACGGCCGCTGGCACATCTTCGAAGTCGGTATCGATGGCCAGCGGCTGCGTCAAGTCACACCCAGTCTCTACGACGACGTTGACAACTACGATGCCTGTTATCTGTCGGATGGCCGCATCATCTTCAGTTCCACACGCACCTTCTGTAGCGTGGCGTGTGTGAACGGGAGTACTCGCGTGGCGAATCTGTTCAGCATGACGCCGGACGGAGAGAACGTGCGTCAGCTCTGCTTCGATCAAGAACACAACTGGTGCCCGACGATCACCAATGATGGCCGAGTGCTCTACACTCGCTGGGAATACACCGACACGCCGCATACACACAGCCGCCTGCTGTTTCACATGAACCCCGACGGCACTCAGCAGGCTGCCGTCTACGGCAGCAATTCGTATTGGCCCAACGCGATGTTCTACACGCGGCCGATTCCGGGCGATCCGAACAAGCTTGTCACGATTGTCAGCGGTCATCATGGCGTGCGGCGGATGGGCGAACTGGTGATTCTCGATCCGGCTCAAGGCAGCCACGAGGCTGACGGAGTCGTGCAACGCATTCCTGGTTATGGCAAACAAGTCGAGCCGCTGATCGAAGATCAACTCGTCGACAACTCGTGGCCAAAATTCTTGCATCCTTATCCGTTAAGCGACAAGTATTTTCTTGTAGCTTGCCAACCTTCGGCAACGTCGCTGTGGGGCATCTATCTGGTTGACGTGTTCGACAACATCGTGCTCGTCAAGGAGCAGCCCGGCCGCGCGTTGCTGGAACCCGTGCCGATTCGAACACGGTCGAGGCCACCTGTCCGGCCAGACTCGGTGGACCTGGCGCGCGACGACAGTGTCATCTTCATGTCCGACGTGTATGCGGGGCCTGGCCTGGACGGGATTCCACGCGGCACGGTGAAGAAGTTGCGGTTGTTCACTTACTCGTACGACTATCCGGGCATGGGAGGTCCGCAAGGCGTGGTCGGCTTGGAAGGGCCTTGGGATGTCCGCCGCATCCTCGGCACCGTTGCGGTGGAAGAAGATGGGTCCGCATCGTTTCGAGTTCCCGCCAATACACCGATCTCGGTCCAACCGCTCGACGAGCAGGGCAAGGCCTTGCAGGTCATGCGCAGTTGGTTCACCGGCATGCCCGGCGAAGTGCTTTCTTGTGTCGGCTGTCATCAACACCAAAATGCCGCCACGCCCAATCGCCGCACGCTGGCTGCGATTGGCAAGCCGCGCGAGATTACGCCCTGGTTTGGTCCGGCACGCGGTTTCAGCTTTCAACGAGAAGTACAGCCGGTGATCGACCAGCACTGCGTCGGTTGTCACGACGGTCAGCCGCGGCCCGGTGCCGAGGTGACGCTCGACTTGCGCGGCACGCAGTTTATCAACGACTACGACAGCCGCTATCATCACGGCGGCCAAGATGCCGGGAAGTTCTCCGTGGCTTACACGAACCTACAGCGATTTGTCAGACGACCCGGGCTGGAAAGCGATTTCCATATTCTGCCGCCGATGGACTTTCATGCCGACACAACGCAACTCGTCCAGATGCTCGACAAGGGACATTATGGGGTGCAGTTGGACGAGGAAGCCTGGGATCGTCTGATCACTTGGATCGATCTCAACGCGCCGTACCACGGCTCGTGGAACACGATCGCCGGCGAGCAACGCGTCGGCCCGCTGGCACAGCGACGCCGCGAGATGCTGAAGAAGTACGCCGGAGTGGATGTGGATCTGGAATGGACGGGCTCACCGGTGTCCCGAGAAAAGGGGTCAGGTCCAATTTATGCGAAGCACCCACCGGGCCGTTCCGGTAAATTGGACCTGACCCCTTTTCTCGGGCCGTTGTCGGCGGATGAGGCCCGGCGGAGGCAGACCGCGGCGGCGACCGAGACGCGGCGCAGTATTGATCTCGGCGATGGCATCACACTGGACCTGGTGCTGATTCCGGCGGGCGAGTTTGTCATGGGCAGCGAGGACGGTTATGCGGACGAGGCGCCGCAAGCACGCGTGGCCGTCGAGGCCTTTTGGATGGGGCAGTTTGAAATCACCAACGAGCAGTACGCGCGATTCGATCCGCAACACGACAGCCGGCACGAGGTTCGCCATGCGATGCAGTTCGGCGTCCAAGGTTGGCCACTGAACGAGCCGCAACAACCAGTTGTCCGCATCTCCTGGCAGCAGGCCATGGCGTTCTGCGACTGGCTCAACGAGCGAAGCGATTGGAAATTCACGTTGCCTTCGGAAGCCCAATGGGAGTACGCATGCCGAGCGGGCACGGCCACTGCATTTCACTTTGGCGATCTGGATGCGGACTTCTCGGCGTTCGCCAACCTGGCGGATCTGAAGCTGCGCGACGCGGTGAGCCATCCTTATAAGAAGGAGAACTTACCGCTAGGCGACCCCAGCAAGTACGACGACTGGATTCCCCGCTCTGACCGTTTCCACGACGGACAACTCGTCTCAGCGCCGGTGGGTTCGTATCAACCGAACGCATGGGGCCTGCACGATATGCACGGAAACGTTTGGGAGTGGACCTCGTCAGCCGCGAGCTCGTCCCCATACCGGGCTGACGACAATCGCAATACAGCAGACGCGAGCGAGCACCGCATTGTACGAGGTGGATCGTGGCGAGACCGCCCGCTGCGCGCTCGATCCTCCATGCGGTTGTCCTATCGCCCTTACCAGCGCGTCTATAATGTCGGCTTCCGCGTCGCAAGTCCCGCACCGGCGGTTCGAGCCTCCGGGGAGTAACGCCACGGCGTGTTGTGTTTCCATAATGATCGAATCGTTACCAAAAAGGAGAATTCACGATGCGTCGTATCCTCGCCGCTGGGCTCATTATCAACGTGGTTCTCGGGCTGTGGGGCCTGTCCGGGGCCAAGGCGGCCGATCCGTTCAGGCTGACCGTTGCCCCGGTGGGGCCGAACAATCCGCGTAACAGTGAGGCGGCCATCGTTGTATTGAAGAGCGGGGCGCTGCTGCTGGGATGGACGGAGTTCTATGCCGGCAGCGGGGCGGATCATGGGCCGGCGCGGATCTCTGGAATGGTCTCGTCCGATGGTGGACGAACGTGGGGAAAGAAGTACACGTTGGTCGAGAACGACGGCGGGATGAACGTGATGGAAGTTAACTTCCTGCGTCTGAAAAACGCGGACATCGCGTTGTTCTATTGCCAGAAGAATACGGAGAGTACGGATTGCCGAGTGATGATGCGAACGTCCACGGACGAAGGCCAAACGTTTGGACCGGCGAAACAACTGAGTCCGGCTGGCAAGTACACTGGCCTGACGAATGGTCGATCGATCCGCCTGCGGACGGGTCGAATTCTCCTTGAAGCGTGGGAGGGCGGAGACAGTTACTGCTATGTTTCCGACGACGATGGGGAGAGCTGGCGTGAATCGCAACGAGTTCAGCCAGCCGGTGGAGAATCGTTCGAGCCAGCTTGCGTGGAACTCAAGAACGGCGATGTGTTGATGTTGATGCGGACGGGATTGGGCGGCCAGTACAAGAGCCTCTCCAAAGACGGCGGACAGACTTGGAGCGAGCCGGTTGCGACTCCGCTGGTCGGCACGGCGGCACCCGTATCGATCAGCCGCGTTCCCACGTCGGGCGATTTGCTGGCGATTTGGAATCGCAACCCTGGTGCGGGGAAACGCAATCCGTTGGTTGCGGGAATCTCTACAGATGAAGGGGAAACGTGGACGCATGTCCGCGCGGTTGAGGATGCCGCGGACGATGCCTGGGCTTATCCGGCGGTCACATGGATTGGCACCGATGCGTACCTAACCTACTTCAACTACAAGGGCGGTCTGTCGCTGCAACTCACGATCCTTCCAGAAGGTTGGTTTTACGAGTTTTGAATCTGCGCGATCAGGGATTGTATAGCAAGGACAATCCACATCGTTCGGCTGAGGATCACTCACGACGGTTTCTCGATTGACTGATGCGCGTACTCCAGGGTTGAGCGAGCTTGTCAATCGTAACCCATCGCATGTCTCTTTTCCGCTGAAGCATTACAATCAATCGAGCGGCGGCCGGTAGTCTGGATGGCCTTCGGGTGCGACTAAACGTCGAGCCTTGCTGCGACCGCCTTTCCAGATATCGTACTGCGGGTCCGCGTATTCCTCGAAAAAGGCGTCCAGCTTCTTTGCCAGCGCGGCTTGAATACTCGCATGTTGCGGCTGACCAAACAGATTGAACCTCTCGTGTGGATCGTGCTGCATGTCGTACAACTCGGTCGGCCCATCGGGCGATCTCCGAGCGACATACTTCCAATCGTCTGTGCGCACGGACCGGCAACTTTCCATCTCGTAGTACATGGCCGTTTCCCAATCGATTGACTCGCCGTGCAACGCTGGCGCAAAGCTGCGCCCCGAGAGTTTCGGTTGGGTGGGAATCCGTGCTTTCAAACCGAGATGGTCGAGCAGACTCGGCAAGAGATCACAGTTGCTGACCATGATGTCCGTCTTGCCCGGCGTGACTCCCTGCGGATGGCGAATGATCAGTGGAACTTGCATCATCAAGTCATGAGCGGCGATCGGTCGCGTGTGGTCGCCCATCCCGAAGAAGCCGTTTTGGCCACCCATCCAGCCTTGATCGCCTGCGAAAATCACAATCGTATCGTCGTCGATCCCGTGCTTCTTCAATGTCTCCATCACGGTGCCAACG
Source organism: Planctomycetota bacterium (assembly GCA_963204995.1). Lineage (GTDB taxonomy): Bacteria > Planctomycetota > Planctomycetia > Pirellulales > Pirellulaceae. The sequence continues at coordinate 7,871 of CAUJKL010000358.1, forward strand.
CCGTCATCGATCGCGCTCACCTCCGCGGCGACACGCCGAATGCTGACCAGGTTGTTGTGATACGCCTTGTTGTTGTGTTGCCACGGATGAATGGTGTCCCGCGGAAACGAAGGCAAGAACTTATCGGAATAGTACTCGGCGTGGCGATTTCGAGCTGGCTCGAGTAGCAACGGGCCCAGGCAGTAAGGACCATTGTAAGGCAAGTACAAAAAGAACGGTTTCTCGCCGTCCTTGTTCTGTTCGATGAAGTGTACCGCATGTTCGGTCCACAGATCCGTCATGTACTTCGGTGTCTTCTTGATCTCGCCGTCTTGGATGATCGGATCGTCATAGAAATTCTGAGTGCTGCCGTGAACCATCGTGATCCAGTAGGAAAAACCATCCTGCGGCGTCATGTTGGCACCCAAGTGCCACTTGCCGCTTAGCCCGCAGACGTATCCCTCGGAGTGTAATATCTTCGGCAGCGTCTCGAATTCGCTTAGCGT
>CAUJKL010000359.1 GCA_963204995.1 Planctomycetota bacterium
TGTAGTCGTAGAAGGGACGTTTCGGGCGGATCTCACCCACAATACTCGCTCGCGGTTCGTCGTTACCCAAGATGGCGATTTCAAGCTCTCGCGGTTTGATTGCCTGCTCGACCACGATACGAAGATCGTAGCGCCGCGCATCTCTTAGTCCTTCGCGCAACTCCCGGCGTTCGCCGCAACGTGTAATGCCGACGCTCGATCCCAGGTTCGCTGGTTTGGTAAACAGCGGGTAAGCTAAGTTTGCTTCGAGCTGATCGAGAACGAGATCGGAGTCTCGATCCAGTTGTGCCGCCGTGACGAGTTGCCAAGGCAGGATCGGTAAACCATGAGCTTCCATCAGCCGCTTGAAGATCGCCTTGTCCATCGCCACCGCCGAGGCTGTCACGCCCGGGGCGACGTAGGGAACGTCCAGTATCTCCAGCAACCCCTGCATGCTGCCGTCTTCGCCATGCGTTCCGTGCAAGACCGGAAAGACGACGTCCGCGTGATCCTTCAACCATCGAAACGGATCGTCACAGATCCCGGGCGTAGCTGTCTTCGCGTCGCTTGGCAAGGTGCCGGGGAACCAGTTACCCTGTTCGTCAAGATAAACGGGCAACGACGCATATTTGTCCGCATCGAGTGCTTCAAGTACGGAGGCTGCCGACGCGATTGAAACGGCGTGTTCGCCCGAACGCCCACCGAACAGGATGGCGACTCGCAGTCGTTCCGTGGGTTTTCGTTGAGCCATGCAATGCCCCGCGCAATCTAGTAATCACCGACGACTTGACCGTCGGCACGTACACCTAGCTTCTGATAGGTTCCCCACGTCGTTGGATCATTGACGTTACCGATGCGAGATTCGATGGTCTCGGCAACGAACGTCACAGAACCATCGGCCAGTGCGAACAAGGCACCGCCCGGATGTTGGCTGCTGTAGCCCCACGAGGCGAACGTGCTCGGAACGGTGCCGATGCCTTTGCCGGTTTGCAACTCAAAGCTGACGTTCGAGTAGACACCGATCGTACAGTCATTGGGCAGCCCACCGGCGCACGGAAAACCCGTTGCTCCCACCCAAATCCCCGCCCCCGGTTTTGAAGTTCCTTTAATCGGCAGCGTCGCCCGTTCGCCAACGGCAAAGGTGTTACTCAGACCATCCAGGACATCGCGAAACTGATGGTTACTCCGAAAGTAAAACAAGCCATCGGCGGGCGAGCTGTTATCGACTCCCATGCAGGCCACGTAATTGGTCTTCGAAACCGTGACATTAAGACCAGTTGGATCGAGATTGCGATCCGCGTTCAGGTGATTCCCTGTGTCGCTCGGACAGATGAAACTCGGGATGGGTGACGTGATAATACTGACCTTCACGGGATCTGCCAAAGCCTGCAAGAGACTTTGCGGTTGATTCGGTTGAAGCACATCGTGAGCCGGTCCCTGCTCGATGAGTGGCATCAACAACACATGCCACGACCATGACGAGCGGTCGGTAGGAAAGCGATTCGAAGGAATCGCCCCCGGAGGCAAGGTCTGGAACGTGTCATGATAGTTATGCATGGCCAGCACCACTTGTTTCAAGTTATTCCGGCAAGACATCCGCCGCGCCGCTTCGCGAGCGGCCTGGACAGCAGGCAGGAGCAACGCCACCAAGATGCCAATGATGGCAATGACGACGAGCAGCTCGACGAGGGTGAAAGCTCGGGTTCTTGGAGGATGTTTCATGGTCTTAATGTCCCCGAGTTATCGGGTTCGATTGATCATGTCGTGTGCCACTGGCTGTGCCAGTGCCTTGAATCGCAGGATTAGCGTTAGGTTGAGGTTTATCACGATGAAGGTTTCAGCAGGACGAAAGCACTGGCACAGCCAGTTGCACACCGATGTACCGCGTTTGTCAGTGCCACCCCGCCTGATCTATGGTTCCTGGAATGTTTTCTCCGCCTGTGAACAGTCATTCGTCCCGTTGTTTGACCCGCGTTGAAGAGTCCACTCCTTGTTCCTATTTGTAATCTCAAATCTATCAGAACCTACGGTGACGTTGATCTTCCAGGCATCATCTCTCCACTGCAAGGAATCGATCTGCTTCGGCAGCGAATGGAACGAACCGCTCGGACGAGGATGGATCAAGTCCGCCAAAAAAACAGAATCTTTAGACCCTTCAAGGCGATTCGAACGTTTTTGCTGTCCCAAAGAACGCGCTACTTCGTCCGGAGAGGGTACTTGATATTCCTTGATATGTTCCCCGAGCGAAATCTGTTTCAGGGAAAGACGCAAAGAATCGACAAAAGCTAGCCCCACGACTCGTGGCTTTTGAACACTAAGAACAAAACTGCGTGGTAGTAGTAGCGGATCGGCTTGGACTGTGTAGTGCCAAAGCAGTCGAGAATTCGGTTGGTCGCGCCGCCTAAGTTCTAACCAATACAGTCTAGCCGCTAAGTCCTCTACTTTGTTGGCAACGCCCAAGCGTCGCATGATGGTCGGCTTGCTAAACAACAACAGCGATTGTGGAATCTCTCCTCCTTCCGTCGCGATCTGCCTTTCAAGCGTATAATCTTCACCATCTGCATGAAATGAAGGCGTTATTTCGTCGCCATTGCTGCATGATACGGACATAACGACTGCCAGGGCGGTGCTCAGCACAAGTATCGAGTTAATCGTCATAGGTCAATTAATGTTGGTCTCAAGTACAGCGGGGTCTTCTCTACGTCCCAAAATGACAACCATATTGTTCGTAAAGTCCCAGGTGCGAACAAGGAATGCATCCAAGGCAGCTGTCTCCCATGCTTCTTTTGACACATAGGGCCCGATTCCGTATGAGGGGTCGTAGTAAACTCCATTATACTCCGTAATAAAATGGTTAAAGAACGCCTCTGGCGTCGTTGAGTTTCCTTGGCCTTGTGGCGCAGTGAATGTAAGGTCGTTTCCAACGACGTAGTTGAAGCCAGCGAGGTCTGCTATTGGAATGGCAAAAGGGTTTCCGTTAACGTCAATAACCACAGCCTTTGTAGGATCGTTAGGATGAGCGAAATTGTTGATATTGACAGTGCCAGCTCCTGTGAACGTCCACGGCGATACTCCAATCATAAATATATTCGCATAGTTTATTGGGTAGACAGTTTTCTTCGCTGCCGAGATTCCTTGCGCACCCAACGTGTCTCGGAAAAACTCCGCCCATGAACCGCACTGGCCGTTTGCTTTCTTGAGCAATTCCGCCGTGTTTGTTGCGACACAGCCTTGGTACGGAGGCTTCCAGTACGTCAGCAAGGCACCTTCCGAAAGTGAGCCTTCGGGCTCTGCACGGTCGACTCGGTGTACATCCAAGCCTGCGAAATAACTCCAAATTGCATCGACGACCGATTGTTCCTGCTGGGCTCCCTTTGCCTTACTTGAGCCGATGTGTACTAGGGAGTGAAATAGAGGTGTCGCAGTTGGATCGGCATAGGTCAGGTATAGGGGATTCTCACTAATCCCCACCTGCTCCCACGTTACTCCGTCGTTAAACGAAATCTTCCACGTTAGCACCAGTTCCTCCCAGTCGACGTTGTCCGGCAAGTTGTTTGTCGAGGTTACGCCTGTAAGGGTTAGACCACCAGCGGCGACGTGCTTGTCGTCTGCGAGCAGTTCTAGGCTTCCGTAAGACGCAGTTACTTTGACGTCGATCTTTACGTCGGCCGGCCCGAGCATATCAATAACCGAGTTTAGTGTGAGGCTTTGGTTTTTTGTGTAAACGATCGGGAAGCGACGGTCACCAACGGCGTTACCCGCAGTGCCGCTAAGATCGGAATCGTACCACTCGGATGAGCTTGTATAGCTGGTGGTGACGATCGGAATCGATAGAATCTGACCAGTGTTGGGATCGACAACATCAGGCCGCGCTGGGTCCGGATCAGAGACCAGATTATGATTTCCGGTAAAGTCGACTTCCCTAAGTCCCTTAATATCAAACACGCTCAAACGCACGGAATCCGACTTGAGCTCATTGCCGCCAGCGGAAAGCGTCGCCTTGAGGATGCCGATGCCTGGCCCTGTGCCTTGGACGTAGAGAGTAAATGGAATACTGCCTGAACCGGTGTTGAGCACGGTGGAGGAAGTGATTGGTACGATCATCGCAGCGGAAGTCCACACGTTGATTGGGCCTGAAATGTCAAAGGTAATTTGGAACCCTGGGACGGCTTGAAGGTTTCCTACGAACAGATTCACTGGAGCGAGATCGCTTACTTCGAGTACCCTTCCAGGTGCGTTCATCTCGACGGGATCGTCGTCAAGTGCGATCGTGCCGTCGTTGTTGGAGTCGGTGTGCAGGTTCAGATCGTAGATTCCGAATAGCACGGAATCCGACTTGTAAACGTCTCCCGCATGTGAGATGGTCGCCGTCAGAGTTGTGCTTCCCGCTCCGACCCCTTCGACGTAAAGACCCGCAGGAATTGCATCCGCGCCGATTTCGTAAACCTTCGTTAAATCGAGGGCGTCGGTTTTGGCTGCAGAAGTCCAAACCTTCACCCCGCCCGAAACCGTGAAGGATATCTCGAAGCCATCA
>CAUJKL010000360.1 GCA_963204995.1 Planctomycetota bacterium
ACCCTCCACTCTCCACTCTCCACTCTCAACCCTCACGACGATTTAGATGTAGCGGTTGTAGCCTGCTGCTCCGCGACTTGCCGAACCCCCTTGTAAGAGCAAACTGATTCCGCGATCATAGGCGGTTTCGCATATTGCCGAAAATCAACGCCCTCATTTGGATTCAGCGGTTCGACGGAGAATAGACTCGATGGGACGGTACACTGGCCCGAAAGCAAGGATCAATCGACGACTAGGCACGCTTATCTACGAAAGTGGTGGCGTGGTGAAGGCCTCCGAGCGACGCGACAACCCACCGGGTATGCACACGCGCGGTCGTCGTCCTTCGAACTATGGCTTGGCTTTGAAAGAAAAGCAGAAGATCAAGCATTATTATGGCTTGGGTGAACGTCAGCTCCGTCGTTACTTCGACAACGTTGTGCATAAAAAAGGAAATACCGGCGAGGAACTGTTGTTGTTGTGCGAGCGCCGCTTGGATAACGTCATCCGCCGTTGCGGATTGACAAAGACACGTCCGCAGGCTCGTCAGGGCATCACGCACGGACACTTTGCAGTCAACGGCGTTAAGGTAACGAGCCCTTCGTACAGTTTACGACCCGGCGATGTGATTACCGTCAAGGCCAAAGAAGGTATACAACACCTGTATCAGCGGACGATTGCTGAAGTTGAGACACAGCCGACAGACTGGGTGACGTTCGACGCCGAGACCTTGCGGGCTACCGTTCAGGGTCTGCCTCATCCGAGCGACATTAGTTTCGTCGGTCGGGATAACGTAAACACGGTTATCGAGTTCATGTCACGCTAGTCGTTTTTCCAGCATTCAAAAATCCACTCCACGAGCCTGCCCCGCGCGGGCTCGTTCAGTATTGGTATCAAGGAGAGTCGCTCGCCCAGTTGAGCGATGTTCGTTGCAACTCCGTTACGAAACGTCAATAGAGCATGCATACACAACTTGCCGTATTAGGTGGCGGACCGGGTGGCTACGCCGCTGCATTCCTCGCGGCGGATGAAGGCCTGGAAGTCACGTTGATCGAAGCCGAGCCAAGATTGGGCGGCACATGCCTATTGCGAGGCTGCATTCCGTCAAAGGCTCTGCTGCATGTTGCGAAAGTAATTGGTGAGGTCGAAGAGCTTACAGCCGGTTGGGGTGTCGTGTACTCGGCACCAACGATCGATGTCGATAAAGTGCGAGCCCGCAAAGAGAAAATAATCAGCACCCTGTCCGGCGGCCTGCAACAGCTGGCCAAACGCCGCAAAGTGAAAATCATTCACGCGCGAGCCTCGTTGGAGAATTCAACGACACTCCGACTTGAAGGTGAGGATGCTTCAATTCCCGATGGGGGCACGTTGACGTTTGATAACCTCATTCTGGCAACTGGCTCGACGCCCGCGATGCCGCCGGCGTTTAACATCGGATCGCCACGAGTGATGAATTCGACAGGTGCATTGGAGTTGGCTGACATTCCGGAGAGCTTGCTCGTTATCGGCGGTGGATATATTGGCCTGGAGATGGGAACCGTCTATGCGCATCTCGGCACCAAGGTGAGCGTCGTCGAGCTGACCAGCAACCTACTTCCTGGTGCCGATCACGACTTGGTCAAGCCGCTTCAGAAACGACTACAGAAGTTGTTCGAAGATCGCATCTTTCTGGAAACGAAGGTCGGTTCCGTGGCCGATTGTGGCGACGCGATCGAAGTTACTTTTGAAGGTCCAGCCAAATATGGCGTCGAACGCTATTCACGAGTGCTGGTTTCCGTCGGGAGACGCCCGAACAGCCGCGACCTCGGACTCGAAAAGACAAACGTCGTCGTCAGCAAAGCCGGCTTTATCGAGTGCGACAAGCAGCAACGAACCGCCGAACCGAACATCTTTGCGATTGGGGACGTTGCCGGCGAGCCGATGCTGGCTCATAAAGCAAGTCACGAAGCCAAGGTGGCGGTCGAGGTGATTCTAGGCCAGCCCGCCGAGTTCGATAAAGTTGCCATCCCGGCGGTCGTGTTCACCGACCCCGAAATCGCCTGGGCTGGTTTGACGGAAGAACAAGCCAAGCGGGAAGGTCGCGCGTACGAGGCCGCGATCTATCCTTGGGCTGCCAGCGGTCGAGCTCAAGCGTTGGGCCGCACTGAAGGCCTGACCAAATGGCTGATCGATCCCGAAACAGAACGTGTCTTGGGGTGTGGAATGGTCGGTCCAGGTGCCGGCGAATTGATTAGCGAAGCGGTGCTTGCGATCGAAATGGGCTGCGAGGTTCACGACATTACCGAGTCGGTGCATCCACATCCGACACTCAGCGAGACACTGATGAACGCTGGAGAAGTGTTCTTCGGTACGGCGACGGAGATCTACAAACCAAAACGAGACAAGTAGAGACTCATACTTTTTAGCTCCTGTGCGAGGCATTGGCATGTCGGAAGTAAAGACCGAAGCTCAAGAGGAAATCAGGCATCGCGATCCCATCGTCGAACACATCGAGGATATCGATCCCGCCGAGACCCAGGAGTGGCTGGAGTCGCTCGAATACGTCCTCAACAGCCGCGGCCCAGAACGCGTGAACTACTTGCTCTCGATCCTCGAGCAGAAAGCTCGCCGAGCGGGCGTCGATCGTCCGGCGGCGATGAACACGGCCTACATCAATTCGATCCACGTTGACAAGCAGCCTCCGTATCCCGGCAACCGCGAGATCGAACGCCGCATCAAGAGCATCATTCGCTGGAACGCGATGGCCATGGTGGTGCGAGCCAACCGCCAATCTGACGGACTCGGTGGACACATCTCGACATTCGCTTCTGCCGCGACTCTTTACGAAGTCGGCTTCAACCATTTCTTTCGCGGACGCGGCGAATCCGGTTATAATGGCGATCAGATCTATTTCCAGGGACATGCGTCGCCCGGTATGTACTCGCGAGCGTATCTCGAAGGCCGGCTTTCGGACGAGAATCTGACAAACTTTCGCCGCGAGTTGCAAGAAGAAAAGGGCTTGTCGTCCTACCCGCATCCTTGGTTAATGCCAGACTTTTGGGAGTTTCCAACCGTCTCGATGGGCCTCGGCCCGCTGATGGCGATCTATCAGGCGCGGTTCAACGAATACCTGCACGATCGCGGCTTGAAGGACACCACCCAACAGCGCGTTTGGGCGTTCCTGGGCGATGGTGAATGCGACGAGCCCGAAACGCTCGGTGCAATCACGCTGGCCGGGCGCGAGAAGCTCAATAACTTGATTTTCGTGATCAATTGCAATTTGCAGCGACTCGACGGACCCGTTCGCGGCAACGGCAAGATCATTCAAGAACTGGAAGGGCTGTTCCGTGGTGCTGGCTGGAACGTGATCAAGGTTATCTGGGGCGATGATTGGGATCCATTGTTGGCTCAGGACAAACAGGGCATTCTGGCCAAGCGGATGGAAGAAGTTGTCGATGGCCAGTACCAGAAGTACACCATGCTGCCGGGTGCCGAGATCCGAGCCGACTTCTTCGGCAAGTATCCGGAGTCGCTCAAGATGGTCGAAGGCTATTCGGACGACAAGCTCGAACGGATGCGTCGTGGCGGCCACGATCCGGAAAAAGTCTACGCAGCCTACAAGGCGGCCGTTGAACATACGGGCCAACCGACGGTGATCCTGGCCAAGACGATCAAAGGCTATGGGCTCGGTGAAGCCGGCGAAGGACGCAACATCGCCCACGGTCAGAAAAAGCTGAACGAGGAAGAGCTGCTCGAATTTCGGAGTCGCTTTGGGATTCCTATTTCAGACGAAGACGTCGCCAAGGCACCGTTCTACAAACCCGCACCGGACAGTGTCGAGATGAAGTACCTGCGCAAGCAACGCAAGGCACTCGGCGGCTTTGTACCGTCACGTCCGACGATCGCTCCTCCCATGCAAGTGCCGGCGTTCGACGAATATCGCAAGCTAGTCGACCGCGACAACGGCAAAAAGATCTCGACGACCATGGGCTTCGTTCGGCTGCTGGAACGATTGTTGAAGGACAAGGAAATCGGAAAACAGATTGTTCCGATCGTCCCCGATGAATCGCGCACCTTCGGCATGGAAGGCATGTTCCGACAGATCGGGATCTATGCACACTCAGGTCAGCTCTACGACCCCGTCGATGCCGACAATCTGTTCTGGTACAAGGAAGCCCAGGACGGGCAGATCCTCGAAGAAGGCATCACCGAGGCCGGTTCGATGTCTTCGTTCATCGCGGCCGGCACGGCCTATATCCAGCACGGAATCAATATGATTCCGTTCTTTATCTATTATTCGATGTTCGGCTTCCAACGCATCGGTGATTTGATTTGGGCGGCATCCGATTGCGGTGCGAAGGGGTTCATGCTGGGCGGCACAGCGGGACGGACGACCCTTAACGGTGAGGGTTTGCAACATCAAGACGGACACAGTCTTCTCAACGCGATCGCCTTCCCCCGAGTTCGCGCTTATGATCCGGCGTTCCATTACGAGACGGCGGTCATTGTCTTCGATGGTTTGAAGCGGATCTACGAGGATGGCGAGACGGCGATCTACTACCTGACGTTGGAGAACGAGAACTACGAGATGCCACCGATGCCCGAGGGCGTTGAGGAAGGCATCATCAAAGGGATGTACAAATTCTCTGCCGTGACAGCGAACAAGGAGACGCAACGGGTTCAGCTCTTCGGCAGCGGAGCTATCCTTCGCTCGACGCTCGACGCACAGAAGCTGCTGGCCGAGAAGTACAACATCTCCAGTGACGTATGGAGTGTAACGAGTTACACGCAGCTTGCTCGTGAGGCGGATTCGTGCCGACACTGGAATATGCTGCATCCAAGCGAGTCGCCTCGACAGTCATACGTCGAACAAGTGCTCGCAGGCCACGAAGGTCCATTCATCGCGGCTTCCGACTATGTCCGAGCGGTCTCGGAACAGATTAGACCTTGGGTGCCCGGCGATTATTTCGTCCTGGGAACTGACGGCGTGGGCCGCAGCGAAACTCGCAAAGCCTTGCGACGTCATTTTGAAGTCGACGCCGAGTGCATCGTGATCGCCACGCTCTATCGATTGCAAGCACAAGGTAAAGTTGACGCAAGCGTCGTCGCGCAGGCGATTTCTGACCTGGGCGTCGATCCCGAAAAAGTTCATCCACTTTACGCGTAAATCGAAAATCCAATGATTGACATAAAACTTCCGTCACTTGGCGACGGCATTGAATCGGGTGACGTACTTGAGGTCTTGGTCCGGGAAGGCGATGTTATCGCCAAGGAGCAAGGTATCGTTGAATTGGAGACGGATAAGGCCACGATCGAAGTTCCCAGCACACACGCAGGGACGGTCAAGAAAGTTCACGTCAGCTCGGGCGATACGATCAAGATCGGTGCCACGATGATCAGCATCGAAGCCGCCGTCGCGGCCGCGCCAGCACCGAAACCTGCCCCGCCGGCACCAGCGCCACCGGCACCGGCACCAGCTCCCACCAAGCAACCGGTCGAACCGCCAGCCCCCGCCGAACCAAAGCAAGCCGCAGCACCAACGCCCCAAGCACCAGAACCTGCTCCACCCGCGAAGCCCGTTTCACCTCCCGCACCAACTCCGCTCGAACCGGTGCCTTCGGCGAGCGTTGCCGATGCGGGAGCAGTCGCCGCAGGTCCTGCGATTCGCCGCTTTGCGCGCGAAGTCGGTGTCGATCTTTCTAGCGTGGTCGGCACGGGTCCGAATGGACGCATCACGCGCGAGGACGTGCTCAGTGTTGTTCGTGAAGCATCCGTTGTCGCGCGTTCGACGAAGAAGTCGGGGAAAACAGGCAGTTCAGAAAGCGACGCTTGGGGGCCCGTTCGCATCGAGAAGATGCCAAAGATTCGCCGCACCATCGCAGCCAAGATGTACGAATCTTGGAATACCGTTCCGCGAGTCACCAACTTCGACGACGCCGACGTCACTGACTTGGAACAGATCCGCCAGTCCAGCAAGGCAGATTACGAGAACAAAGGAGTCAAGCTCACATCGATGCCCTTTCTGATCAAGTCGGTCGCGATGGCCTTGAAAGATCATCCGACGATCAATGCTGCGCTCGATATGGAAGGCGAGCGGATCATTTATAAAGAGTACATCAACATTGGAATTGCCGTCGACACGGATCGCGGGCTAGTCGTTCCATCGCTACGCAACGCCGACCAGATGTCGATCCCGGATATCGCCCGCAACTTGGCGTCGATGGCCGAGAAAGTTCGAGCGGGCGACTTTGCGCTTGATGATCTGCGTGGCGGCACATTCACCATCAGCAATCTGGGAGCGATCGGCGGCACTTACTCGACACCGATCATCAATGTTCCGGAAGTCGCGATCCTGCTCGTGGGGCGTTCGCGCAAGATGCCCATCGTCATTAAGGACGAAGTCAAGATCCGCTTGATGATGCCGCTGAGTCTGTCGTACGATCATCGTCTCGTCGATGGAGGCGCGGCCGCACGATTTCTGAACGACGTGATCGGCTATCTCGAAGCCCCCAGTCGCCTGCTCCTCGCTCCGTAGCCGCGGGCAAGACGCTCTTAGCCGCTGTGCAGACGTTTAACGGCGTTGTGGAGTGCGGCGACTTGTCGCCGCTTTCCCATTTTTTTGCTATGGGTGTTGGCAGCGGAAAAACGCACCGCAGAAAATACCAAAGCGGTGACAAGTCACCGCACTCCAAATCGCTGCCGCTCGGAGGTGAGGGCCTGGCTGCCGTGTGGCGACTTCGCAACATGTTGCGGGAAGACATCGTGGTGTCGGCGAATGGCAACGTGTACCGCGCTGGGGCAGCGAGCGTCTTGGGCATGCTAAAGCCCATGTTGGTAACACCTTAAGGTCGGGCGCGGCAATCCGTCTAGCTCGTTGGCATCACCCGTGCATTTAGCTCGATCCGTTGCCATCAACCGCCGCCCGAGCACAGGAGACTCACCTTGACCAAAACATTCCGCAAAAAAACTGTCAAGTCAAAGAAGAACGGAACTCAAAACGACACCAACAATGCAGCAGATGTCACTCACAAGAAAGTTCGTCAGTCGGACGATACTCGCGACATGTTCGACGATGAGGACGAGGAAATCGAACCAGCCAACGAGAAGAGCGACGAGGAAGGTTCGCCGAACAATACAGATGATCCGGTTCGCATGTACTTGATGCAGATGGGCCAGATTCCTTTGCTTTCGCGTGTCGAAGAAGTTGACGCCGCGAAAGAGATCGAACGAGCCCGAGCACTCTATCGCCACAGCATGCTCGCAACCGATTATGTCTTGGAGGGAGCGGTGGCTTCCTTAGACAAAGTCCGCAAGGGCGAACTGCGATTGGATCGGACCATCGAAGTCTCGGTTACAAACACGAAGGAAAAGAAGAACATCATGCGTCGGCTTGGTCCGAACCTGAAGACGCTTCGCCACTTGCTGGAGCAGAATCGCGTGGACTACTTGATCGCGATCAATCGTCGCCATCACAGAAACGATCGCCATGCTGCCTGGAAGCGATTGGTGATTCGCCGCAATAAGGCCGTTCGCTTGGTCGAGGAGTTGAACTTGCGAACCAACAAACTACAGCCGCTGTTCGAGAAGTTGGCCGAGATTTCCGACCGGATGCAAGTCCTGCGAGTACAAATCGCCGAAGCAACAAGTCACGGTTTGGTTGGTGGCCGCAGCGTCGACGAGTTGCGAGCCGAGTTACACTACCTGATGCGAATTACGTTCGAGAGCCCCGCCACACTCAAGCGTCGGGTTGAGAAGACACATGACTTCCGTCGCGAGCATGACGCCGGAAAGCGTTGGCTTTCGGCTGGCAATCTTCGGTTGGTCGTGTCGATCGCCAAGAAATATCGCAATCGCGGATTGAGCTTCCTGGACTTGATCCAAGAGGGCAACACGGGGCTGATGCGTGCGGTCGATAAGTTCGAGCACGCTCGCGGATACAAGTTCTCGACTTACGCCACGTGGTGGATTCGCCAAGCCATCACGCGTGCGATCGCCGACCAAAGCCGCACGATTCGCGTGCCTGTTCACATGATCGATACGATGAGCAAGGTGCGGACGGTGACTCGTGAACTGATTCAGGAACTCGGTCGCGAACCGACGCCTGAAGAGACTGCCGAGCGAGCCAAATTGTCGCTGGAAGACACCCGCTGCATCATGAAGATGTCGCGTCAGCCCCTGTCGCTGGATCAGCCTGTCGGAGATCACGACGACAGCTACTTTGGTGAATTCGTACAAGACTATCGCGAAGACGATCCGTTGTACGACACGAATCAAGAGTCGCTGAAGAATCGCATTGCGGACGCGATGGAAACCCTAAACTATCGCGAACGAGAGATCATTCGCTTGCGGTTCGGTCTGGCCGATGGCTATTCGTATACGCTGGAAGAAGTCGGCAAGATCTTCTCGGTGACTCGCGAACGTGTTCGGCAAATCGAATCGAAAGCGGTTCGCAAACTGCAACAGCCTTATCGCTGCCGGTCGCTGGCCAGCTTCCTCGATGGCGTCGAAGTTCCCGCCGACAACATGACCGCCGAAACGGCATAGGACAGCGAACTCGTCCGCGGCACGAGAACAACAAGCAAGCTCCCTCTCCCCGCACTGATGGCAACGTTGAACTCGTCGTTCAACAATCAGTCTCCAAGCAAACGCCCTCGTCCGAACGGTCGAGGGCGTTTCGCTTTTCTTGTTTGGCCGTGAGGCATGTCGGCCAATGACTTGTGACTGCTCAACTTGGCTAGTTCAACAAAAACGCCATCGGTTGAATCCGATGGCGTTGTAAGTGTCGGCTACCGCGTTTATCTCACCGATGGCCGTAGCCGCCGTGACCATAGCCGCCGTGACCGTAAGCTCCGTGGCCGTAAGCTCCGTGGCCGCCACGATGATAATCGTAATGGCCACTACGATGCAGGTCGTAGTGACCGGGCGCGACGTCGAGATGATTCCCATGTCGGTAGACCTGGGCTGGGTGCCAATCGTAGTGGGTTGTGTCATGGAAGTCGTAGTGTCCACCGTAGCTTCCACCACGGTAATAGCTACGGGACTGGTAGCCATGACCACCGTGCTGACCATGCCCGACATCGACGTGGACACCGCCACCTCCGAAGTGAAAGCGAAACGGGCTGGCGGCTTCTACTTGAGGAACTCCCGCTCCAGCCAATCCGAAGCCGATCACGATGGCGAGCGTCGTGGCAATTTTCTTCACTTTGAATCTCCTTGAATATCCGGGCGGTAACTGGGTTAACTGCAATCCAATGCAAACCTGCTAGCAACATGTTTTGCAAAGTACGTGCCAAATTGCCGAATGTATCGAATACGCGGACAATACGACTATTCTGTGAAGGTTTGCCCGAGGTGGTGTCGCGGCATCGATACGGAGTGTCGTCAGTTCGATGAATCGGTCTGCCAACGAGTCTACAGCCTCAACGGGAGCGTTTCGTTTTGCAGGAGGCTACTTTCAACCCAGCTTGCTGGGTTTTCCGGCGCAGTTGCTACTCGACGACTTTTTCCGCCGATTGCACCTCGCGGACCAGCAACGACCTCTCATGTTGCTAATCGATGCTGTCGACCAACTCCATGATCGAGATGAAAAGCAGGCTTGAGTTCAGAGAGCCTTAACTCAGCGTGTCGATCAACCTTCCTTTCCTCATCGAAATCGCAGAATGCTTGGCCTTCGGGTGTCGTTGGCAGACCGAGGATTTCCCGCTGGTAGCAGAGGACTCGAGTTTGTTGTGCTTGTTCTCCGAGCCCCCAGTTCGATCTCGTGAGGCGTTGCCGAGAGCGAATAACGGTCGTGCAATTTCGCGTCATTGGGGTGGGCGCGTTCGGCTGCCGAATGCGAAAGTTGCCTGAGTCGGCGTTCGATCACCGGCGGCGGGGCGCGCGACCGCCAGTTGATGCTCGAATTGACACCTCATCAACAGCGCTACGATGACGCATCAGCGGCCAGCGGCGTGGTAAACGAGAGTCTCGGAGCATTCGAAGAGTATCGCTGGATGCTGGAGGAGTTCCGTATCTCGCTGTTTGCCCAGCAGATCGGCACCTCGATCAAGATCTCGCCGCAGCGACTGGAGAAGCAATGGGGGAAAGTGTAGGTTAGTGCGGCAGTCTTGCCGAACGAGCTCACTTTCCTTCAACATGGCGTTTCATTCTTATGCTGCACGCACTCCTCGCGTTCCTGCCGATCATCGTCGTTGGATTATTTCTGGTGGTATTGCGATGGCCGGCAAGTCGCGCGATGCCGTTGTCGTATGTGACGGTCGCGGCACTGGCGCTCTTCGTGTGGCGGGTGCCCGTGGTGCAAGTGGCGGCTGCATCGATGCATGGCCTGATCGTTGCGGCGTCGCTGTTGTACATCATCTTCGGCGCGATTCTGTTGTTGAATACGTTGCAGGAGAGCGGCGCGCTCCGTGTGATCCGGCAAGGCTTCACCGATATTTCGCCGGATCGCCGGATTCAAGTGATTATTATTGCTTGGCTGTTCGGATCGTTCATCGAAGGCTCGGCGGGCTTCGGCACACCGGCAGCCGTTGCAGTTCCATTGATGGTCGGTTTGGGTTTTCCTGCGATGTGCGCAGTCGTCGCGGGGATGGTAATTCAAAGTACACCGGTCTCCTTCGGCGCACTTGGGACACCGATTCTGGTGGGCGTCGGAACCGGACTCTCAGGCGATCCAGCGGTCGAAGCGTACGCTCGCGAAGCCGGTTATGTCGCCGCAAACGGCGATCTCGCCTGGAACGGATTCCTGTCTGCGATTGCGTTCAAAGTGGCGTTGCTGCATGCCGTCGCTGGTTTACTGATTCCGCTGATCGTCGTCGTGTTGATGACTCGTTTCTTTGGACGGAATCGATCGTTCGCCGACGGGCTTCGAGTCTGGAAGTTCGCGATCTTGTCATCGGTCTCGATGACCATTCCCTACGTTCTCGTTGCTCGCTTCTTGGGGCCCGAGTTCCCGTCGTTGATCGGTGGCTTGGTGGGGCTCTCTGTCATGATCACGTGTGCGCGCATGGGGTTGTTCGTTCCTAAAGGTAAACCGTGGGACTTCGATGCCAGGGACAAATGGGACGCCGACTGGATGGGCACGCTTTCGCTGGACGACTCCGGAACGACATCGTCGTCGATGTCATTACTGAGGGCTTGGAGTCCCTATATTCTCGTGTCAGGTTTACTTGTCGCGACGCGCGTTCCTGCGCTTGGGATCAAACAATTGCTGATGTCCCCCGGTGCGACGATCGTGTGGCCCAACATCTTTGGCACGGAGATTACCTCCAAGGTCGAACCGCTTTACTTACCTGGCACGATCTTCATCATCGTCTCCATTCTGACGTTTCTGTTGCACCGCATGAGGTCGGCGGATTTTGGCGTGGCTTGGAAGCGCTCGAGCCGCACGATGCTCGCCGCCTCCGTGGCGCTTGTCTTCACCGTGCCGATGGTACAGGTGTTTATCAACTCGTCCGGTGGAACGGCTGGACTTGAAAAGATGCCGATTGCTTTGGCGAAAGGCGTGGCGTCGCTGACGGGAACTTCTTGGCCCCTGTTTTCGCCGTTCATCGGCGGCTTCGGGGCATTCGTCGCGGGCAGCAACACCGTGAGCAACATGATGTTTTCGCTGTTTCAGTTCGGCGTCGGCCAGCGCATCGGCGTCGATCCCACGTGGGTCGTGGCTCTGCAAGCGGTCGGTGGTGCTGCCGGGAACACGATCTGCGTCCATAACGTGGTGGCGGCCTCCGCCGTTGTCGGCTTGAGCGGTAAAGAAGGAGCCATCATTCGCAAAACGTTGCCGGTGTTCTGCTACTACGCACTGATTACCGGGTTACTCGGAAGTTTGATCGTGTGGAACCTGCCGTGACTTCGCCGGCTCAACCGAAGTTGTGCTAAACCTGTTTGGGGTTTATCCTTCTCGCCATGACGGCATCGCTCCACACGACACGCTACCGATTCCTGCGGGACTTTCTCACCGAGGCGAGGAAGTCACAGGGCCTTTCGCAAGAGGCACTCGCCGAAAAATTAGGACGACTACAGACGTTCGTAAGTAAGTATGAACGGGGAGAACGAAGGCTCGACGTCGTCGAACTGCTCGACGTAACCGACGCCTTGCAACTCGACGCGTCAAAGTTGATCAAACAGCTTATGGCGATGGAGGATTTATGAAGATCGTCCACGTCGAAAGGCCAGTGCGGAGTGGGTCACGTCCAGGGCTTGGCGGTTCGTCCACAAGGCGTTAGATATCAGGGGATGATGAATTCCCCTGATAGTCGGCTCTCGATCGGCCAATGTGCGAGCTTGGCTTGCTTGCTGGAAGCGACAGCCCCCAAACCTGGCAACGTTCACCGTGGCGCAGACTTTGAAGATCTCTGCTTCAACGATTTCGTGGCGAGTGCGGTCGCGATTGGGCCAGCGATGGAGGGCGCATCGCAGCAGGGTGTTGGTGTCGCCGTGCTCGAGGCGATACGGGCGACGCGCGAGTTGGTTCCTACGAACACCAACCTTGGCTGTGTTCTGCTAATCGCGCCACTTGCTGCAGTTCCGTCGGATCTGCCGCTCGACTGCGGAATCCGTGCGGTACTTGGCTCGCTAACACCCCGCGACGCCGAACGAGTTTACGAAGCAATTCGCATCGCGGCACCCGGCGGACTCGGCCGCGTCGAGGACCTGGATATCGCTAACCAACCACCGGACAATTTGATCGAGGCCATGCAATTCGCTGCCCAACGAGATCTGGTCGCGCGGCAATACACGAACGGCTTTGCCGAGGTGTTGAATCGCGTTGTACCCTGGTTGCTCGAAGGGCAGGCTTCGGGTTGGACGTTGACGAAGTCGATCATCCGCGCGCACTTGCGATTGATGGCAGAGTTTCCCGACAGTCTGATCGCCCGCAAGTGTGGAATTCAAGTCGCACAAGAAGCTGCGAAACGCGCCAGGTACGTCCTGACCAGCGGCGATCCCAGCGATCCGACGTACGAGCAGGCGTTGAGGGATTTGGATTTCTGGCTGCGCAGCGATGGCCAGCGGCGCAACCCCGGTACTTCCGCCGATCTGATCGCCGCAGGCCTATTCGCGGCGTTGCGGGATCGCCAGCTGATCAGTCCGTTTCGGTAGCGCTGCGATTAGAACGCGGCGTCACAAACCAATCCGTAGTGGTCCGCACAAACTCCCGCGGAAACTCATGCACCTCGCCTGTCATCCGCTCCAAAGACCACGCACACGCCTGCCCCGCAATTCCGGGAGCTTCGACAACAAACTGCCGCAGCGCTTTCGACTGCGACTCGGCCTTCATTCGACCGATGCCAATCGCACTCATACATCGCACGTTCTCAACTTCCGGCAGCATCGAGTCGAGGTCTGCCAATCTCGCGGCGAGAAGCGATGCCAACGCTTCGTCGACTCGTCCTTCGTTCAGTTTGCCAATCGCCCACACCGCTCCCGGTCGCGCCTCGCCACCGAATAACAATGTTTTCGGAATGAACTTGCGCATCAACGATTCAGCTTCTCCATAACCAAGTTCACCGAACGCTTGAAATAGCTGGCTCAATTGCAAGTCGATGGTGGCGATATAGCGACCCTCGAGCGTGTTGTCGACGACCTGCTTGGTTTGTCGCTCTGCCTGAACGAGCATCGCGGGTAGAGTGTCAGGAACGGCAAGTTTCCGCAGTCCCCATGCCGCCGTCACGGCGACCTCCGGGCGGCGGTGCGTCAGTAGCTCAATGAATCGCGGTGCGGCTGGCTCGTGGTCGAGCTTCGCGAGAACGATGAGGCCCTGTTCGAGACCTCGCCAATTATCCCGGGCGATAACGTCCATCGTGGATTGAATCACGACGTCGTGCAGCGCAGCTTGCTCTGCCAGGTCGAGCATCCAAGCGGAGACATCACGCCGTAACGCTGGATTCGGATCATCCAACATCGGGGCCAGTTGTCCGATCGAATCGGCGTCCGCGCGATGCACCAGCGCCGTGCAACCAACTCGTCGAATCTTGACATCGGTGCTGCGAATGGAGGATGCAATGAATTCGTAGACATGACTTGGATCGATCGCCAACAATCGCTCCAGCGCCAGAGCACTCATTGCAACCGCATCAACGGCCGCTATCCGCTTGAGGATGGAGACTGCTTCCGCTCCACTCTGCTCGGCCAGCAATGTTGCCGCGAGTAAACTCGCCGTTGGCTGACCCGCCTCGACAGACGCCAGCTCGTTGGCGGCGGCGAGCAGCTCGTTTTGGCCGATCTCTGCGGCAGCACGCGCGGCGGACAGTCGTAGTGGCACTTCGGCATTCACATCGTTCACGATCTTCAACAGTGCCGGCAAGGCGTCCGCGTCCTTGACTATCCCGAGGCACTTTATCGCGAGCTGTAATCGCGAGCGTTCGATTTCGGGATCGCTGAGACGTTGCCGCCACTCAACTCGAGCGGGCTCGTAATCCCAGTGAGCAAGTGCCGGCTCGACGATCGTTGCGATCTCCACACTTCCGCTTGCCATGTTCTCGACGAACACCTTGGCAACCTGCTTGGCAACCTGCTTGGCGTCCAGTGTTACCAAGGCATTCACGACGGCGCGGCGCACGGTCGGTTCCAGCCGTTCCTGCTGAAGAACTGCAGTCAGCTTGTCTGCGGTGTCGTCGAGTCCTTTCATTCCGGAGCGGTGTGCCAAGGCGATCGTGTCCGCTGCCATCCGTTGCAATTCCGAATCGGGTCTGGCGAGTGCCTGAAGCCAAAGCAACTTGAGGTCATCAGAGAATTCGACTCGAGTGGTACTCTCCGCAAACTCCGGATCGTGATACATGATGTCGTCTATGCGATCGTCGAAGGCAGCCGCCGTGTGACATAACAGGACGGCGGCGAACGAGAACACGAGGGGCCACTGCCAAGGCATTCGATATGTACATGGTATAGATGTGTTTCGAGCGAAGAGTTGATTCATAGTGAACTTCGTTTATCGATTGGCGAGGAATTGTAAATAGGCACTCATCCTACTCGGTCGCGGCCATGCCGTGCTAGAAGCGACACGAACCGAATTACAGTTGATTGAACACGAGGATCGTCCAATCGAGACGGGAATGTGACGCCAGCTCACGAGTATCAGCTAAGCAAGTATTTCACGAATTACGTGACCATGCACGTCTGTCAGACGCCGGTCAATGCCATTGTTGCGGAACGTCAATCGCTCGTGATCGAGCCCCAGCAGGTGGAGGACGGTCGCGTTCAGGTCATGCACCGACGACACATTCTCGACGGCTTTGAAGCCCAGTTCGTCCGTCGCTCCGTAGCTTACCCCGCGTTTCACGCCAGCGCCTGTCAGTACCGCCGTAAACCCGTTCGGATTATGGTCGCGACCTTTCGCTCCCTTCTGAAACATCGGCATGCGGCCAAACTCGGTACACCACACGACCAGTGTGTCTTCCAGCAAACCTCGTTGTTTCAAATCGCGGATCAGTGCGGCGGAAGGTTGATCCATGATCCGCCCGTGGATGTCGTACTGCTCGCGCAGCGCCTGATGCCCGTCCCAGTTCAACTTCCCGCCGCTGGCATAAGCGCCGTTGAAGAGTTGGACGAAGCGAACACCTTTCTCGACCAAACGACGAGCGAGAATGCAATTTCTCGCATAGCCAGCCTTCAATTCATCCTCCGCATCATCCGCCCCGTACATCTTGAGAATGTGTGCAGGCTCGGTCGACAGGTCGCTAATCTCGGGCACGGACAACTGCATCTTTGCGGCGAGCTCATAGCTGGCGATTCGCGCCGCCAGATCGCTGTCGGCGGGATTCTGCTTCAAATGCTCGCCGTTGATCAGGCGCAACAATTCGCGTGCGGCAATGTCACGGTTCGGCGAGATGGACGTCGGCGGTAATAAGTTCTGAATTGGTTGGCTGCTGCTGAACGGAGTGCCTTGAAACACGGCAGGCAGGAATCCAGGCCCCCAATTGTTCACACTCGCTTGTGGCACCCCGCGCGGATCGGGGATAGCGACGAATGCCGGAAGATCTTGATTCTCGGTGCCGAGTGCGTAGGTGAGCCAGGCCCCGATACTGGGAAAGCCGTCTTGAACGAAGCCGGTCGACAGAAAGTTTTCGGCGGGGCCGTGAGTGTTCGACTTACTGGTCAGCGTGTGAATGAAGGCAAAGTCGTCGACAAGCCCGCCCAGGTGCGGAATCATATCCGAAACCATTTTGCCGCATTCGCCGCGCGGTCGGAAGTTGTATTGCGGCCTCGCTAAGTTGCCAGCGGGTCCTTGAAAGGTGACAGACGGCCCACCGGGCAACGGCTTGTCGTCTTGTTTAATCAGTTCGGGTTTATAGTCCCAAGTCTCTAGCTGGCTGCACGCACCGGCGCAGAAGATAACCAACACGTTCTTGGCTCGGGGCACAGCGTGTGGCTTTCGCGGAGCGTGCGGATTCGACGGATCGATCTGCACTCGCACCGGGCCTTCCGCAGCCAGTAACTCTTGCTCCGAGAGCAGATGTGTCAGTGCCACGGCGCTGAGCGCAGAGCCTGTCTGTCCGAAGAAGTGGCGTCGCGACAACAGATGTCGTCCGGCGTGCGTCATGTTGCTTGATGTCGGTTCAATCATCGGGTCGATTACGGCAGGAAGAGAAACTCATTACTATTAAACAAGACGCGGCAGAGGGTTGCGAGTCCATGCTGGCTGACAACCGCAACCGACGCTTGCCGCTCGATGTCAGTCGGCGCTCGGCCCACCGCCAGTTCGAATGCGACGGCAACTTGGCGATCAAGATCGCTGGCGGCAACGGCATTAACGCGACTCGCAAACTGCTCGGCACGCTCCGCGACAAACTGGTTGTTGAACAAGTTCAAGGCTTGGATCGCCGTTGTCGATTGGCTGCGTATCGGTGTTGCTTGACCTGCGTCTGGGCAATCGAAGGCACCGAACACGGGAACAGGCTCCATACGGATCTTGTGCGAGTAAATCATCCGCCGCAATTGTTCCGGGCCGAACTCATCGACTGGCGGAAAGCCGCTCAATCCGCCACGCGATTTGAAAAAGTCAAAACCCGGTCCGCCCATCTTCAAGTTCAACTCGCCGCTGACCGCCAACATGCTGTCGCGAATCGCTTCACCCTCGAGTCGACGTGAGGCAAATCTCCACAACCATTTGTTGTCGCGATCGACCTGCGCGGAACGGGGGTCGATGTGGTGAGACTGCCGATAGGTTCGCGACGTCAGAATCAGGCGATGCATGTGCTTGATGGACCAGCCACTGCGAATGAACTCGCTCGCCAACCAATCGAGTAATTCCGGATGCGACGGGCGCGCACCGTTAAGACCAAAATCGCTGGGCGTCGCGACCAGCCCCTGACCAAAATGGTACATCCAAATGCGATTGACCATCACACGCGCCGTGAGCGGATTATCGGGCGACGCGATCCAGCGGGCGAGTGCCAGGCGACGTTCTTGCTCGGCGGTACTATCCACTGCGACCGGAGCACCGAACAAGCCGGGAACCGCAGGCGCGATCTCGTCGATCCGCTGTTCCGGATCGCCCCGCCGCAACACATACGTCGTTTCCGGTTCCCGAAACTTTCCGCCGTAGACCAAGCGTGGAGTTTCCAGTTCCTGTTTCTTCGCTTTCAGTCGTTCGAGTTCCGCGACCAGCCCCGTGACATCGATCGAAGAATTTTTCGGTCGATTGTCGAGCAGCTGTTGAACTTTGTCCGCCGGTGTTCCGATGGGAATTCGATCCGACTGAGCCGCCACGAGTTGCCAACTCTCCGCGTCGTTCGAGGCTTCGATTCTGTAGCGAACAGGCAAGCGATCCTTAAACTTGCCCTCGCGATCGCGGCCCCAGACGATACGATCAATTTCGGTAGGTTCGGCCAGTTCGATCTGCACCCAACCGCCGCCATGTTCGTTCGAGATCCAGCTGCGATCATTGCCATACTGGCCGTCGTTCACATGCTTGAGTTGGTGCTTGCCGGTTTCTGAGTAGTTTCCCGACGATGTGGCTTTCGCGCCCGACTGAGCGAGTGCAACATTGCAGGTGGGATCAATCGCCGCATAAATCTCGAGTTCGTCGATACACGGCTCATGCTTGTTATTGTCGATCGTTTCCAAGGTCGTAAAGCGAACGAACTTGGCCGTTATAGGCGAAATGTATTCGTCGTTTCGCAGTGCGTCGATCGGCGGGCGGAGCTGAAGATCCCGCTCGATCTCACCGATCCGAGACGCGAGTCTGGCCGCTTCCGCGAGACGCTGTTTGCGGCCGGGATCGTCGATATTGCGATCCCCGTAATCGACGCCGGCAAAGAACGCTTGCATCGCGTAGTAGTCACGCTGCGTGATGGGATCGAACTTGTGGTCGTGGCAGCGAGCACAGCCGATCGTCAAGCCAAGTAGCGTCGCACCGGTCCCTTGGATGATCTCGTCAAGTTCGTCCTGTCGCGCCAACCGCTTCGATTCTTCGTCCTTGCCAATTTGTCCCGGCAGCAACACAGCGGCAGCCACGAGAAAGCCGGTCGCTTCGTCG